>JBEISY010000293.1:0-3485 GCA_040375175.1 Chitinophagaceae bacterium | reverse complement strand
GATCCCGCGAAGATGGCTGCTGCCGGCCGTTCCCAGTATCTGCCTGTTGCAGACAACGGTACACCGGAAGGTAAAGCATCTAACAGACGTACGAGGATTGTGATTCTTCCGCAGTTGGATCAGTTCTTTAAGTTGCTGGAACCGAAGAAAGGATGATGTTGGAATCCTGGAATCCTAAAATCTGGGAATCCTGGAAATCTGAAACTGGAATCTGGAGTGGCGAAATCCAGATTCCAGCTTCAGGATTCTCGGATTCCCAGATTCCAGAATTCCAAATTATACTCTATAACACGCCGCATTAATATTCATCCCCGCCCCCACAGACGCAAACATGATCACATCCCCAGCATGCAGTGAATGTCCTTCCTGTTTGCCGTGCATCACGAGATCAAGTAAAGTTGGAATGGTGGCTACTGAACTATTGCCGAGCCATTGGATGCACATCGGCATAATATTCGCCGGTGCTTTTGTGCCGTAGAGTTTATACATCGTCTGCACAATCGCTTCATCCATTTTTTCATTGGCCTGGTGGATGAAGATTTTCTTTACTGCAGAAAGTTCAATACCACTATTATCCAGACACGCCTTCATGGCTTGTGGCACGTGCTTGATCGCGTATTCGTACACCTTCCTGCCTTTCATCTTGATGAACCTCACGCGCGGATCACTGTGCGGGAAATAGGATTTCCCCATATTGATATAGTAGGCTTCGTCAGTACAATGTGATTGTACGGCGGTGCCGATGAGCCCGCTTCCCTGCTCGCCGGTTTCTTTGTATTCCACAATTGTAGCTCCTGCACCATCGGAAAAAATCATCGAATCCCTGTCGTAGGCATCTATCACCCTCGACAAAGTCTCTGTTCCAATGACCAATGCTTTTTTGGCGATACCGGCTTTAAAGAATGCGTCCGCATGGATCACGCCTTGCAACCAACCGGGACAACCAAACAAGAGGTCATAGGCAACGCAAGAAGGGTTTTTGATACCCAAATCATGCTTCACGCGGCTGGCTAGTGCAGGTACAGCATCGGATTGAATGCTGTGTTTCATCACATCCCCGAAATTGTGGGCGAGGATGATCTGGTCGATCGTTTCTGGGTCAACGCCGCTGTCTTCGATCGCCTTTCGGGCAGCGATTACCGCCATACCGGAACTGGTCAACTCTGTTGGTGCATATCTTCTTTCTTCAATTCCGGTGATGGCCTTGAATTTCTCAACAACTTCCAATGGAGGCGTGTCTATTTTACCGTGAGAATCCGTGTAAAAATTATTGATACTGAAGTCCCTGTTCGTTTTGATTTCCGAAGGAATATAAGAGCCCACACCAGTAATCACTGATCTTTTCATTCGATTGCTTGCTTGTTGCCAAATGTAGGACAAATAGATAATGCGGCAATATGGCAGTGCGGCAATGCGGCAATGGAGAATGTTCCAAAATCCCCACCCCACAATGCCTTAATGCCTACATGCCTATCAGGACAATTCCTCAAACTGTCCAGTGTTCCTGTTCTTCCTTACATTGTCCCAGTTAAAATATTTACCATTCATGGCTACATAAACGCCTTTTGGAAGGGATTGAACAAAGGCCATAGCGGAGCCCAGATTGAAGAGTCCGTCAGAAGAACCGAATTTATAGGGTATCATGGCTCCCGTGATGACAATGGTTTTGCCGGGAACTTTATCGGCGAGATAGCGTGCCGTATCGGCCATCGTATCAGTACCGTGGGTGATGATTATTTTCGATTCTTCGGCCCTGTTGCAGTTGTCTGCGACCACCGCCCTGTCCTGCTCGGTCATTTCCAGACTGTCGATCATCATCAGGGTTCTGATGTCCACTTCCACCCTGCATCGTCCCAGTTTCAACATCTCCGACAGATGGGTGTCCTTAAAAAACAACTCACCCGTGATCTCATTGTATTCTTTGTCGAAGGTGCCGCCTGTAACGAGGATGCGTATTGCCATAGCTCAAAGATAGGAAATTGGAATTCTGGAAGCCTGGAATCCAGGATTCCAATTACGGATTCAACTTAGCAAAAACCAGCCCTGCCACAACGGCCTGCAAAATGCCATAACCCAGCCAACTAAATACCATCAGCCCGGAGATGTCTATGGCGCTGAAAGTGAGCCAGAGTACAGGTAACATCGCAACTATTCCATATACGAATGCCAACTCAAGTGCTTTCAAGAATGTGCCGCCTGGGAAATTATCTTTGTATCGCTCCCAAAACCATTTCAGCGCGATGCTCAGGATAAACGGATGGGCATAGAACATCCAGTCGGTCCCCGCATTGGACCAGCGAAAAACTGGGCTAAAGTATTCTTCCGCCTGTTTGGGAAAAACGGCTACCATTAAATACAGCAGGGCAAAGCTTAACAGCAGTAGGATGATGCCCGATACAATAACCGCCGGAATGGCCTTTTTCATGTTGAGAATCGTTGAATTAAGAATATGGTTGCATGCGTTTTCCTTGATACAGTTTCTTCTACTGGGGTCTCATGACCAATGAATACTCAATACGTACATTCGGCGAAGTCTTGACTGCACCCATCATAGTGCTTATCGGCGCTACATTGTAATCAGTGGTCAGGACAGAATAGGTACCATCGATTTGGATCGACTTATCCACCAGAGCTTTTCCTTTTGCCACAATGGTTACCTGCTTTGAACCGCTGCTGATCTGTAACCTGCCTTGAACAGTAATGGTATAATGGCCACTACCATCTGCAACAACCGTTGCCGAAGTAGAGGTAAAAGTGATATTGGGGTTTCGGTCCACTGCCATCGCCTTGTAAGCATTATTGTCCATCTGACTGCCCTGTACACTTTTGAGTGTGCTGACTTGCATACTGAATGAAATTCCAGTTACACTCGTCAGCGTTCCTGATGCGTCCATGGTAAATGTTCCACTACAAATTCCTTTCTCGCTTGTCATTTTCCAATCATTGATATTGGATGTCCCGTAGATCACCATTTTTGCTATCCCTTTGTTGTGGTAAGTTGCCTGGGCAATGGCGAGTGAAGGCAAAAAGATAACAAGAAGAAAAAAGCCGATGCCGAATACAGATTTCTGCATTAAGAATGTATTCATGATCGTTTGTTTACAACAATAAATCTACACTGAGGCATAGAAAGAACAAATGATGAGAACCCTAGTCAACGAATGATACATATCATTCATCGACATATTCGGTTCGTTCGTCTAATCCCGCTAGGAGGTCCCGAAATCCCGTTGCATCTTTGTGTCATCAAACGATCCAGATCTTAAGAAAGTCAAACAAGTCCTTATCCTTAGAAACAAACCGAAGATTCATTTCCATGAAGATGGCCAAACGCCGTTAGCCCGATGAAGAACCCAGAATCATAAGACGAACAGACAACACAATATGGCTAACAGAAAATGGCTCCTGACGGAGCCTTTTTCAAGTTGACAATTTGAGAATGCGGCAATGCGGCAATGTTGGAAGCGGGGGCGGGGGGGGGGGGG
>JBEISY010000106.1:0-6270 GCA_040375175.1 Chitinophagaceae bacterium | reverse complement strand
CCAACATCACATTCACGTATGGCAGTAATGTTGTAACTGCAAATAATGTCACAACTTTTTCGCAAACGTTTACTATTCCTGCCGGCGGTCAGCAGCTGATTACTGCTGTGGCCAGGAGTGGCACGGATACATCCGTTGACCAGTTGTCCTTCTTCGTCAGCGGCGGCGCCACCGTAGCTCCATTGCCGTCCGGTGTTAAAGACGGGATCAACTATGAACCTGGGGATACTTCCGCCACCTTGGTGTTTTACGCGCCTTTAAAGAATAGTATTTATCTGCTGGGTGATTTCAACAACTGGGCACAGCAGTTGAATTACCAGATGAACAAAACACCGGATGGCAACCGGTTCTGGATCCGTCTCACAGGCCTTACACCTGGAACGGAATATGCCTATCAATATCTGATCGATGGATCCTTGCGTGTGGCCGATTATAACACGGAGAAAGTCCTCGATCCTAACAATGATAATTTTATTGCTCCCAGCACGTATCCTAACCTGAAGGCTTATCCAACGGGCAAGACTTCAGGTATGGTCAGTGTTTTGCAAACCCGCAAGCCAACCTATAGCTGGCAGGTGAACAATTTCACGCGTCCTGATAAAAGGAGTGTGGTGGTGTATGAGTTGTTACTGCGTGATTTTCTTGCACAGCCCAACTGGAAAACACTAAAAGATACCATCGGGTATTTCAAACGGTTAGGCGTAAACGTTCTGGAGATCATGCCTTTTACAGAGTTTGAGGGTAACATCAGCTGGGGATATAACGTTTCCTACTTCTTCGCTCCTGATAAGTATTACGGTACTGAAAATGATTTGAAAGCATTCATTGATGAATGTCATAAGCAGGGTATTGCAGTAGTGCTCGATATGGTGATGAATCATGCCTTCGGACAGAGTCCGATGGTACAGATGTACTGGGATGCCGCTGCGGGTAAACCATCGGTCAACAGTCCCTGGTTCAATCCGGATGCAAAACACCCGTTCAATGTGGGCTATGATTTCAACCATGAGTCGCAGGCCACTAAGGACCTGGTTGACAGAGTAGTGGAACACTGGCTGACCAACTACAAACTCGATGGATTCCGCTGGGATCTTTCCAAAGGGTTTACGCAGGTCAATAATCCAAGCAACGTTTCGGCCTGGAGTAGTTATGATGCCAGCAGGGTTGCCATATGGAAACGCATCAATAACAAGATGCAGGCGGTTTCTCCCAATAGCTATTGTATCCTTGAACATTTTGCAGATAACACAGAAGAGAAAGAACTGTCTGACGCTGGTATGATGTTCTGGGGAAATGCCAACAACAATATGAACGAAGCCACGATGGGGTACACAGCCAATTCAAATTTTGAAGGCTTGCTGCACACCAAGCGTGGATGGACCAATCCATTCCTGTTAGGCTATATAGAGAGTCATGACGAGGAGCGTCTGATGTATAAGAACATCACTTTTGGCAATGCCAATGGTGGGTACAATGTCAAGGATCTGAACACGGCATTGAAGCGCCAGGAAGCTGCTGCAGCATTTTTGCTGATGATGCCCGGTCCAAAACTCATCTGGCAGTTTGGCGAATATGGCTATGATTTTTCCATCACTACCTGCCCCAATGGAACAGTTCCTACCCCTTATCCGGATCAGCGGTGCCGTACTGATGTGAAGCCGATCCGCTGGGATTACCAGGGCAATACCAACAGGGTTAATCTTTTTAATGTATATGCCAGTTTGAACCAATTGCGCCTAACCAATAACTACAAGCAAACCTTTACGGGTAACAATGTTGCCGTTGACCTGGCGGGTGGATTCAAACAGATGACCGTGCAAAGTGATTCACTCAAAGTAGTGGTGATCGGTAACTTTGATGTGTCACCAAGGAGCGGTACGGTGACCTTCCCGCAGGCAGGTCCATGGTATTCATATACCACCAACACCATCAGGAATGCAACAGGTGGATCTGAGTCCATTACACTTCAGCCCGGTGAATATTTTGTATACCTCAACAGGAACATTACCAACCCCATCATTACATCGGTTGATGATCTGCGTCCGGATTATTCCGGAAAGTCATTGATCATCTATCCGAATCCGGTTAACAGCAGTTCAACCCTCGTGTATGAGATCCCTGAAGCGGGAGCGGTACGGGTAAGTATCTGGAATATGCAGGGCCAGAAAGTGGGCGAGAGTAATGCCGGAATAAAAAATAAAGGCAGGCATGAGTTAAGGTTAGAGGGTACGGGGCTTAGGGCAGACAGGTTGAGCGCAGGTAACTATGTGTTGGTGGTGGCTGTGAATGGCAAGCAAATGCGCAAGCAATTTGTAATTCAACGTTAGAAAATATTGAACCCAATATTGATACAACAACAGAAATGAAAATTAAAACTACGTTTATGACTGTCAAGCGAATGATGAGCCGGTTAGGACTGCTGTCCGTACTCATGCTGGCTCTTATGCAATTCACCTTCGCACAGGGCAGGGTAGTGACCGGTAAAGTGACGAACGCCAAAGATGGCTCGCCGGTAGCTAATGCCAGTGTAGTGGAGAAAGCAACGGGCCGCGGCGCCAATACGGATGCCAGCGGTAGTTTCAGCATTAACGTGAGCGGCAACGATGCCGTTCTCGTAATTACCTCTGTAGGATTTGGAAGGGTAGAAGTACCCGTTGGTCAGCGCACTGAGTTCAGTGTTCAGCTGGCTGAGTCTGCGAACAATCTCAATGAAGTAGTGGTTGTAGGTTATGGTACTGCCAGAAAGCGTGACCTGACCGGTGCCGTTGCTTCCGTGAATTCAAAAGACTTTGTAAAAGGTGCCATCCAGACGCCCGAGCAATTGATTGCCGGTAAGGTAGCTGGTGTGCAGATCAGCAGCAACAGCGGTGCTCCTGGCGCAGGCTCGCGCATTCGTATCCGTGGTGGCGCTTCGCTGAACGCCAGTAACGATCCATTGATTGTGATTGATGGGGTTCCGGTAGATAATATCGGTATTGGTGGTTCCGTGAATCCACTGAACATGATCAACCCGAACGATATCGAGAATTTCACCATCCTTAAAGATCCTTCTGCTGCCGCGATCTACGGTTCAAGGGCCTCTAACGGTGTGATCCTGATCACTACCAAGAAAGGAACAAGAGGTAAGGTGAAGTTTAACCTCGGCGCACAGCTTTTTGTGCAAACACCTTCCAGCAAAGTGGATGTATTGAACGGAGACCAGATCCGTGATATCATTGCAACCAATGGTTCCGCAGCCGATGTCAAAAAACTCGGTACAGCCAATACAGACTGGCAGGATCAGATCTATAGGACCGCATTGGGGCAGGACTTCAACCTGAGTGCGTCCGGTGCCGCAATTGATGGTAAACTTCCTTTCCGTGTGTCTGGTGGTTACCTGAACCAGGACGGTATCCTTAAGACGAGTAATTTCAAGCGTCAGACCCTCGCACTGAACCTCAGTCCGAGACTGTTGAAGAATAACCTCAAAGTTGACCTGAACCTCAAAGGTGCGAGAACAACGAATCAATTTGCAGATGAAGGGGCCATCGGAAGCGCTATCGCTTTTGATCCCACACAACCTGTTACAGTGAACAGCCCACGTTTTGGCGGCTACTTCACCTATGTTAACAATGGAGCGTCTGGTGCACCTCCTGCTGACCTCAGTCCCAACAATCCTCTTGCCCTGCTGAATATGCGTGACGACAACAGCACCGTGTTCCGCAGCATCGGTAACCTTCAACTGGACTACACCCTGCCATTCGTGAAGGGCCTGCGTGCCAACCTGAACCTGGGTTACGACTACCAGCAAGGTTCCGGTACTGTTGTAGTGACGGACTCTGCAGCATCTACCTATCGCCGTTGGGATATCTCCAACAATCCGTTTAAAGTGAATCACTATGGTGGCGTCAATAATCAGTATTGGAGCCTTCGCAGAAACCTGCTGATGGACTTCTACCTGAACTATGTCAAAGACATTGAGTGGATGAACAGCAGGCTGGATGTAATGGCAGGTACCGGTTACCAGGATTTTTACAACTATCAGCGTAACTATGCTGACTATCGTTACGACGGTTCCGTCAGGCCAGGTACAGAGCCTCAGTTCCCTTCAGGCTTTGGAGAATACACCCTGATCTCTTACTATGGACGTCTGAACTATACCATCGATAACAAATATGTGATTACGGCCAATCTCCGTACAGACGGTACTTCTAAATTCAGCAAAGACAATCGTTGGGGTGTGTTCCCCTCCTTTGCCTTTGCATGGAGGCTGAACGACGAGAACTTCCTGAAGAACTCTAAAGTGATCAGCAACCTGAAACTCCGTGCAGGCTGGGGTATCACTGGTCAGCAGGATGGTATCGATTATTATGGTTATATCCCTCGTTATACGCTGGGCAACAACGCAGCGCAGTATCAGTTGGGTAATAATTATGTTTCTGTGCTGCGTCCTGCTGCGTATGACCCCAACCTGAAATGGGAAACCACCAGGAGCATCAACCTTGCGCTTGATTTCGGACTGTATGATAACAGGATCACGGGTTCTATCGATGTATTCAATCGTAAAACGTCAGACCTCCTTAGTGTAGTTCCGATTGCATTGGGTACCAACTTCTCTAACCAGTTGCTTACCAACGTAGGTAATATCCAGAGCAATGGTGCTGAGTTCACACTGAACGTAACACCGATCCGCAACAATAATGTGACCTGGGATATCGGATTCAACCTGACCTACCTGAATCCAAAGATTACCAAACTGTTGCTGAACGAGGACCCCACTTTTAAGGGTAACCTTGTTGGTGGCATCGCGGGCGGTACCGGTAACACCATCCAGATCCATTCTGTGGATTACAGGCCCAATACTTTCTACGTGCGCAAGCAGGTGTATGATAAATCAGGTGCGCCTATTGAAGGTCTTTACGAAGACATCAACCGTGATGGTATCGTTAACGACAATGACCTGTATCGTTATCAGGCACCAGATCCCCGCGTATTCATGGGCTTCAACTCTAATGTAAGCTGGGGAAATTGGAATGCTGGTTTTGTTGCCAGGATGAACGTTGGTAACTATAATTATAATAATATAGAAAGCAACCTGGGTGTATTGCGCCAGGTGATCAATCCGCTGGGTTGGCTGGGTAATGCCAGTGCCAACTACCTGAAAACAGGGTTTACCAACAACCAGTATTTCAGCGATTACTATGTACAGAATGCGTCATTCTTCCGGATGGATAACATCAACATTGGCTATGATGCCGGTGAGGTATTCAAAGGCACCCGTCTCCGTTTGTATGGCAACATCCAGAATGCATTCGTGATCACAAAGTACACCGGTCTGGATCCTGAAGTAAATGGCGGTATAGATAACCAAATCTATCCCCGTCCACGTACCTTTGTTTTTGGCTTGAACCTTGATTTCTAAACTTAATAATCAACCTCGTTTATGATAAACATATCAAAAAGATTAACGGTGATGGCGGTGGCCCTGCTGGTATTTGCCAGCTGCCACAAAGACCTCGACCGTTTCCCGGCGAACGATGTGACCAGCGCCCAGGTATATAAGGACGTGAATGGTTACAAACAGGTGCTCGCAAAAGTATATGGTAGCATGGCCCTCACGGGTAATGCGGGTCCTGCAGGGGCTGGAGACGTAGCTGGTATCGATGAAGGTACCTCTGACTTCCTTCGTCTGTTCTGGAAAGCCCAGGAACTGAGTACGGATGAAGCCGTTGTGGCCTGGAACGACCCAGGTATTCAGGACTTCCACAATATGAACTGGAGTGCCAGTAACCCGATGCTAACGGGTTTGTATAACCGTAGTTTTTATGTGATCACCCTGACCAACGAGTTCATCCGTGAGAGTGCCGATGGTAAACTGACTGAACGTGGCCTGAGCGCTACCGATGCAGACGCCATCCGTACCATGCGTGCTGAGGCTCGTTTTGTAAGGGCCTTCCAATACTGGGTGCTGATGGATCTCTACGGTAATCCCGGTTTTGTAACTGATACCACAGCTATTGGTGCAGGCATCCTCCCCAGCCAGATCAGCAGGGCGAGTTTGTTTAGTTATGTAGAAAGAGAATTGCTGGCGCTTGAAACCATTTTGCCCGCTGCGAAAAGCAATGAGTATGGCAGGGCAGACAGGGCCGCTGCACAAGCCTTACTGGCAAGGTTGTACCTCAATGCAGGGGTATATACAGGCACAGCCAAATGGGCAGAAGCACAGACCTATGCAAAGAAAGTGATCGATGGCGGCTTTACGCTGATGTCAGACTATCGCCAGCTCCTGCT
>JBEISY010000053.1:0-8620 GCA_040375175.1 Chitinophagaceae bacterium | reverse complement strand
TCAACATCACGTATACCATGGGTGCATTGACATCGCTTTTTGCCCCACCTCCACTGATCAGCAGGAACAAACAGATGTCGTCCGTGAAGATCCATCGCTGGCTCGCTATTGTCCATATGTCAGGTATGATCGCTACCAATATCCTCGCCAGCAATATCGATGCAAACCCCAGTCTCAAACCGTATCACCGGGCAGCAGCATATACCACCTTTGCAAGCTTTGCGGCATCCATGGTGGTGATAACTTTTTAACTATGCGTTATTTTTTGATTATAGTGGGAATGTTTGCCTGCATCAGTGGACGGTCTCAGCAAACACTGAGGGCCGATAAGGCAAACTCATCGATCAAATATTTTATGAAGCATGCCTTGCACAGCTGGCAGGGTGTTTCGCAGGATGTCAACAGTATTGTACAATTGAATGCGCAGGGGGATATTGAAAAAGTTGCGGCCACGGTTCCCGTAAAATCATTTGACAGCAAGAATTCCAACCGGGATTCCCATATGCTGGAAGTCACGGATGCGCTTACCCATCCTAATGTCAGTTTTTTCAGCACCTCGGTCAATAAAACGACGGATGGTTATGATGTCAAGGGGGTATTGAATTTCCATGGCGTTGAAAAGCCCGTGAATATACAAGCGAAAGAAGTTCGACAGGGTTCGCATCGCACCGTCACCGGTAATTTTATTTTTCTCCTTGAGGATCATAAAGTTGAGCGGCCAACCCTGATGATGGTGAAAACCGATAACGAAGTTCGAATAGCGTTCAGCTTTTCATATTAGAAGAATTTTTAGTATTTTGATTGCATGAATAAATTTATTCGTGCTTTGATTGCCGGCTATGGTGCCAAGAAACTGGGCGGTGGCTGTCTGAGTACCGTGCTCATCTTCGTCATCATCTACTATCTGCTGGGTCAGTGCAACTAATAAACAAAAGATGGTATGCCGGCAGGCATCGAAGTGGGTATCCTGAAAAGGTATTTTTCCCGTACCGATGGCTATGGCTGTTTATAGCGGGTATACTAATCTCCCATTTCGGACGGTCCCAGGTTACGGTCCCCGTAGTGGTTCACATCGTTAGTGGAAATCCGGACGCTGTTTCTGATGCATTTATCAGGGCGGCCATTGACGATCTAAATCATGCTTTCGCACATACCGGCCCCTATGCTTCAGGGCCTGGTGCAAACACCGGGATTCGATTTTGTCTGGCCACAACGGATCCTGATGGTGGGATAACCAATGGCATCACCCGCACACAGTCTGTGCTTTCTGATTTTGATGTTGATATTGAAAACAACCGCGTCAAGAACCTGATTTCCTGGGATAACAAGCGATATACGAATATCTGGTATGTAGAAGGGTTAAAATCAGAGATATATCCAATGTACGATTGTGGTAAATGGACCCGTATGAAAGAAGCGGGTTATGCTACTTTCTCTGATGGTAGTGATACCAGAGACGGCATAGTGGTTACCGGATTCGGTATTCTGCTGGCCCATGAAATGGGACACTACCTGGGATTGAAACATACCTTTACTTTTGGATCTTGTGTGAATAATGATTGTTCCGTTGACGGGGATGGTATTTGTGACACTCCTCCCCAGCGCGTTTCTTCCGGCTCTTGTACAAGTCCACAGAATTCATGTTTTACCGATACCCTTTCCGGATTTGCCAAAGACACGGTAGATCTCAATGCTAATTTCATGAGTTATGCCGGTTGTGCCAATATGTTCACGGAAGGGCAGGCGCAGAAGATGCGGGATATTTTAGCTACAACCAGAAATAGTTTGCTCGCGCAATACCTGTGTGACCCACCTTGCACGGAAAATGTATCGATAAGATTCACCAGGGATAATTGGAGCCCATTGCCTGGCGCAACTGTTTTGTTCAATAGCACCAGTACTGGCGCTACCAACTACCAATGGGCCGTGGATGGGGTGCCTGTGGGTGGTAATTCCCCCAACCTTAGTCATACTTTTTCTACAATAGGGAAATACAAAATAACCGTTAAGGCTTGGGGTGCAAACCCGGGCTGCTTCGCCACGTATACGCACTATGTGATTGTTACTTGTGGAGTAATGGCTCGTTTTTATCCTGATAAACGGCTTATTGCTGCCAAGGCCCCGATCATGCTTGATACGATTACCTTTACCAACAGATCTGTGAATGCGACGGCTTACCGATGGCTCATGGCTAATGATACGGGAATGAGCGAAGTACAGGTAAGCTCAGACAGAGATATGGTCTATCCTTTTGTAAACAAGGGCAACTATACTGTGCGGCTGATTGCCAGCAATGGTGGCTGTGCGGATACAACGGAGACGTTTCGGTTTACGGTTGATGACCCTGCATTGGATGGAACTGTTTGGCTCGCTGCCGCTGAATGTATCCAACAGAACAAGGTTCGTTTTATATTGTATGTGTGCAACAATGGTTATGCAGAGATACCGGCAGGTACTCCGATTAGTTTCTACGATAGCAACCCCAGTAAGGCCGGTGCGGTGAAGATTGATTCTACTTTTTTGTTACCCGATCCGGTAGCAGGTAAATGCTGCGGTAAGATCTATTCACTTACTTTGGATATGAAACGCGCAGGTGTTGATTCACTGTATGCCGTCTTTAACGATAAAGGCACGAGTATTCCGGTGAAGTTTCCCAATACATTGCTTGATGAACGTGATTACCGAAACAACATCGGATCTATTTCCGGATTTGGTTTTAAGGCGTCAATTCTGCCCCCAACTGCCACGATGCAGCCCGGAGATACGCTACAACTAACTGGGTCTGCAGAGCCAGGTGGATTCACTGGTGTGTGGAGCACTTCTGTACCCGGCCTGTCATGTCTGAACTGCAGTGATCCGAAGTATATTGCCAAGAAGGCCGATGCAGAGATTCGTTTCCGTGCTACGAGTAGCCTTGGCTGTTATGATACGGCACAATTGCTCATAAAGGTTCCGCCTGCTGATGACCTAACGATCCGGATAAGGCAGATGGAATGTTTTGCAAAAGACAGTGCCATTGTTTTCTTCGATGTATGCAACAGCTTTAAACGCGGAATCATTCCCAAGGGACTCAAGGTTAGTTTCTATAGTGGTGATCCGGCTGCAGGAGGACGCTTGCTGGGACCCGTATTTGAAACAAAGGCTGACATGAACAGTCTCTGCGCATCCTTTAATCACGTCATAAGTGCGGATAGTGCGGTAAGCATCTTTGCTGTGGTCAATGATCCTGGCACTTCTCCTTTTCAGCTACCCAAGGACTCCGTAATGATAGAGGCGCAGTACGCCAACAATACCACCACGTTTGCGTATGCCAGGGAACGGGTGCTTGTTGCGCCGGCAGATACATCGATCCTGCGTAATACCACAGTGCCTTTACAGATCCTGTCAACCATCTATCGGCCCTCATCCATTCAGTGGACAAGCACCGGCGGTTCAGTGCTGAATTGTAGCAATTGTCTAACGCCAACGGCTACTGTAAAAGAAGATGGACAGGTGCAGGTATCCCTGCAAAACAATTATGGATGTATCCTAACGGGTAAGGCTAACCTAAAAATTCTACCCCCGGATATGACCATCCGGATCACGGGAACAGAGTGTTATAGCAATCAAGCTACGCTCGTGTATTTCACCATTTGCATGAATAATGGATATAGCGAGGTATTTAAGAACATACCTGTTCGGTTCTATTCCGAAGACCCTGCAACAGGAAGCCGGAAAATACTGGAGCCTATGTTCCTGACGCCGGCGGGATCTGTGCGGGATTGCGATCTTTTTTCGGCGATTGTAGAATCCCCGGAAGGCAGCAGGATCTTTGCAGTAGTGAATGATCAGGGGGGCGCCGTGTTCCCGGATACGGCTTTTCAGGAGACGAATATCACCAATAATATTTCAGATGGACTGGTGAAGCGGTTTGTGGTCACTGCAACACCCGCTGATACCTTTATCTATCGTAACAGCGCACTGCAATTGAAAGGGGCAGCCACTGGCGGACAACTGACGTCTTATTTCTGGGCGCCTGCTGATCAGCTGTCCTGTGTACAATGTCTTGACCCCATAGTGAGGGTTCCTTATACACGGGAATATGTGTTTACAGGAAAGAACCAATACGAGTGCATCTCCAGGGATACCGTTCAGTTGAAGATGTTTACGGACGGACCCGTGAATATTCCCAACGCCTTCACCCCCAATGGAGACGGTAAGAACGACCGGTTCTATGTATTGGGCAGCCAGGATATTGACCTTGTCAGTAGTTTTCAGATCTACGACCGCTATGGGCAGTTGGTGTTTCAGCAGCGAAATGTGCCGCCAAATGATCCCGTGTTTGGCTGGAACGGCGAGATACGCAATGGCGAGCGTGCCAGCGGCAGTTTTGTATACAGCATTGTTATCCGTTTCAAAAGCGGCATGGAACAGGTATACAAGGGTACAGTTACCGTGATTCGGTGAGAATAGTCACTGTGTGCAACATGCGCTTTTGCTAATTTTACGGAATGACAGAAAAAGGACTTATATGGGTCAGCAGATCCCTCCGGTGGGGTTTGGGATCGATCTTCATCGCAGTAGGCATTGCTTACTTTAAAGACGGAGGCTGGCCGGCGCTATTCTTCGGTGGAATAATGATTGTCACTGGTTTCTTCAAGCCCAAACGTTGTATCTCAGATGAGAACTGCGAATTGTGATCACTGCGGCAGATACAGAAAGCCCCATGCTTTCAGGATGGCTTTTTTAGATGAAAGTATTTCCCGGTTTACATTTAATAAGCTGGATGCTTCGATTTCCTTGATACGGTCCTGGCGGATATCTTCATGAATCTGTTCCATGACATCATTGGAATGGTTCAGTACCTTCTCCCGCAGTTTTTCCAGGTCTTTGGTTTTGTCTACTAACATCAGATCCCGTTTGAATCCGTTCCAGTTGGTGCCAATCTGATGAAAATATTCATGCAAAACATCGTTGGCTGACTCCCGAAGTTCATCCATATTGTGATGGATGTCTTTGATGGATTTTGCAGCGTGTATCGTTTGGCGGAGTGCATCAATGCTGTCATCTACCATGGTTACCTCCTCCGGTGATCGTGGATTGTTTTTCCATTGCAAACTGGCTTCCAGCAATTGCCCTTCCGAAGCTTTTAGTTTTTCATACATGGCTTGGGTTTGTCCCGAGCGTCTCATAAAAGATTTCATAGTATTGAGCAATCCCTCGGGTTCGGTCTGGTCATGGATATCCAGTGCCAGTTCGTGAAAGGCAATGTTTTTATGGAAGAGATGAACCACTTCATCATGGATCAGGGGAGGCGTTAAGCTTGCATTCGAAAGATCAGTTCTGACAAAGCTCTGTGAAGCGGGGTGACCGTCAAATTTGCTTTCCAGCCATCGGGTGTATCGGTTGATGAAAGGGATAAACAGCAGGATCGTCAATAAGTTGATCAGGGTTTGAAACATCACCAGACTGATCAGGGGATCTTTTATGCCGAGCACATTGTTGATGAATTGCAACAATGGGTGCAGTGCCAAAAAGGCAATTATGGTAGTGGCAATATTGAAGTAGAGATTACCATATCCGGCCCTTTTCTTTTCCGGGCTGCCTTTAAGGCCGGCGATCCAGGTTTTCAGCGAGGTACCTACTTCCGATCCAATGATCAGGGCGGCTGCACCGGGAAGAGTAATGGATGAAGTGTACAGTGCCGTGAGGGCGATGGCCATGGTTGCGGAACTGGTTTGTATGATGGAGGTGATCACCAGACCGATGAGTACGAATACAATCAAAGGATATTGCTGGTAAACGGTGATATCGAAGTTCCGGAACAAGCTTTCCGCAGTTTCTTTCATGAAGGCAAGACCAAGAAATAACAGCGCCAGCGCAAAGAGGAAGCGAAAGCTGTTGTAGAGGTTTTTTCTGGAAAGCGAAAAAAACATACCGATGGTACTGATCGCCAATACTGGCAAAGCCATCGATTCAATGTCCATCTTGAATCCCACGGTGGCAACGATCCAGCCAACAACCGTAGAGCCGAGGTTTGAACCCATGATCACACCGAGCGCATTCTTGAAAGGGATCATACCCGCCTCCACAAAGCCGAGGGTGATCAGGGACACCACTGAAGAACTTTGCAACAGTGCGGTGATCAGAGTGCCGCCGAGTATTGCCCGGGAGACGCTGGATGTATTCTTGTGAAGAAAAGTTTTAAAAGTGCGTCCGGCGAGCCTTGTCAGTGCGATATCCATTTGTTGCAGTCCCAAAAGGAATAGGCCGATGCCGGCAAAGAATTTCCATATATCCGCTGTTTCAAACAATGTGATCCAATTAAATGGTCAACTAATGGGGCTCGTGATTTTTCAAGTGGTGTTCACTGATGGGGCGTCCACAATGCGGGCAATGGATATCCGCATGGCCTTTTGTTTTTCTGCTTTCTTCAAGGAAGCCGGCAGTGATGATACCAGCGGGCATCGCAAGGATGGCAACGCCGATGATCAGTATCCCTCCGGTGAAAAACTGGCCCAGGGGCGTGATCGGGATCATATCGCCATACCCAACAGTTGTTAGAGTCACTACGGCCCACCATAGGGTTTTGGGAATGCTGCTGAATTGTTTCCCATTTTCAAGGTGCTCGGCAAAATACACGAGGGATGCTGCAATCAGGATCAGGAAAATACCCATGACGAATGCTACCCAGAGTTCCTTTGCACGTCTTTTGAAAACATTGATCACCATACGGGTGGTGCGCATATAATGGGTGAGCCTGAACAACCGAAGGAAACGCATGAGCCTGAGGATCCGCAGGATGCGAAGATCCAGGCCAATGGCGAGGTGCAGATAATAGGGGACGATGGCCAGCAGATCGATCAAGGCGCCAAGGCTGAACATGTACTTTAACCGCCCCCGCCATGAATTCTTGTATTCATCTGCGTGAACGCAGGTCCAAACCCTGAGGATATATTCCAGGGTAAATACGAATACTGAGAAGCGGTCGAAGTTGGTAAAAAATGTTGCATAGGGATCATGAATGGAGGGTACGGTTTCCAGCATAACCGCTACCACATTCAACAGAATGAGCAATATGATAAAACCGTTGATCAGTTTATCCCATTTGCTGTTGCCTATTTCCGGATGTAGCAGTACAAAGATCTTTCGCCTGATGGTATAGTAAGGATTGGGCATCAGGCCTAATATACAAAAACTGCCCAAAATAATGGGTCAACGGCAATCTATGACCTAAATCATGTGCACCTGAAAAAACCCTCATATTTCGGATGCGCCTTATGGCAAACATTTGCCCTGTTAAATTCAGGCTGTTTGTACAATCCCACAAATATTTTTTGTGACGGTTGAATAAATCAGTATAATAGTAGATCGAATATTTGCCATGATGGGACCTGTCTCCATGATCGTATTAACGCTTGCTGCGGTTACATTCTCCGTTATCGCCATCCTGATATCGAAGGCGGTCCTGAAGGGATCTGTGAACAAGCAGAAACTGGAGCCTTATGAGTGCGGGATCCCCACTACCGGCAAGACCTGGATCCAGTTCAATGTGGGCTATTATCTTTTCGCGCTGATCTTTTTGATTTTTGACGTAGAGCTGGTTTTTCTTTATCCCTGGGCAGTGGTGGTGAAGAAAGTAGGTGTGCTGGCCCTGGTTGAGATCATTATTTTCTTTTTCATATTGTTCCTTGGCTTTCTTTATGCGCACAAGAAAGGTGCGTTGAAGTGGAGCTAAGCAAATTGTCAAACATACTATGGCATCACAGGAAGGACAAAGGCCCGTTACCGATTTTCCCGGGCAGGTGCACCAGACACCATCGGGAGGGATTCTTACCGGCGCTATCGATGATGTGATCAATTGGGCAAGAAGCAATTCGCTCTGGCCCCTTACTTTCGGCACCAGTTGCTGCGCGATTGAGATGATGTCTACGGCGTCAGCCAAGTACGACTGGTCCCGATTTGGTTTTGAAGTTGCGCGGGCCACCCCGAGGCAGGCAGACCTGATCATCATTGCAGGAACCATCGTGAACAAAATGGCGCCGGTGTTGAAGAGGTTGTACGACCAGATCCCTGATCCGAAGTATGTGATTGCGATGGGAGCCTGCGCTACCAGCGGCGGCCCTTTTTTTTACAATACCTATTCTGTGGTGAAAGGTGCGGACCATGTGATCCCCGTGGATGTGTACATTGCTGGGTGCCCGCCGCGTCCGGAAGCGCTGTTGCATGCTTTGATCACCTTGCAGGAGAAGATCAAGAGCGGAGGGAAGCGGGAACGGATCGATATAGATCTAAGTAAAAAGTAAAAAGTCAACAATGGAGCGGGAGGAATTACAACATTATTTAGGTGGCCTTGGAAGCCTGACTTTTGAGGAAGGCGGGGAGTGGATCAATCTGTTTGTGGAGCCTGCGGATTTCAGGGCGCTGATGGAGCAGTTACGAAGAGATGAACAGTTGGGTTTTGATTACCTGTTCTGCCTGACCTGTGTTGACTTTAAGACACACCTTACAATGGTGTATCATTTATCAAGTACGCGTTACCGTTATAATATTGTGGTGAAGGGTAAACTGGACCGTCAGCAGCCTGAGATCGAGACGGTGTGTGATATCTGGCGGACGGCAGCGTTTCATGAGCGGGAAG
>JBEISY010000028.1:0-10863 GCA_040375175.1 Chitinophagaceae bacterium | reverse complement strand
CCCATGACCTTTTTTGTTTTCAGCTATATTTGTGGCTGCCTAGACAAGTATCCCATCCATGAAAGATTTGCGCCTGCTCGGTCACAAATACTTTATGCCGGGCATGAGTATAGACAATGTCATCATCGGTTTCCACGATAACAGATTGAAAGTACTCTTGCTCCAGACTAAACTCAATGAGAAATGGGTTTTGCCAGGCGGACATATCCAACAAACAGAGGAATTGGAAGAGGCCGCAAAAAGAATCCTCAGTCAAAGAACCGGCCTGAAAGAAATCTTCCTGCAACAGTTTCATGTATTCGGAAGCACCAGCAGAACCAAGGAAAACTACCTGAAGGAAGCGATGCACCATTTAGGAATAGAAGTTCCCGGCGACTCCTGGTTATTTCAACGCTTTATCACCATTGGCTTTTATGCACTCGTTGAATACGCGAAAGTGACGCCCAAAGCAGATGATTTTTCTGAAAAGATCTCCTGGTGGGATCTAGAAGGTCTTCCCGAGTTGTTGTTTGACCACAAAGAGATCATACACACAGCCATCAGGGACATGCGACTGAAGATCAATCATCAACCCATCGGCTATAATTTGTTGCCGCGTGAATTCACCCTCAAGAACCTGCAAAGTATTTACGAAGCTATCCTTGACAAGAAACTCGATCGCGCAAACTTCAACCGTAAAATTCTTTCTTACGGCATCCTGGATAAAAAAGAGAAGCACTTTACCGGAGGCGCACACAAGGCCCCCTATTTGTATTCCTTCAATAAAAAAGCATATTTCCAGGCCCTGCAACATGGACTGGAGAAAACATTCTAGTATACCATTCTGTACCCAACGCCTTTCACGGTTATGATCTCAACAGTTGGATCAGCATGAAGGTAACCGCGCAATTTGGTAACATATACATCCAGGTTCCTCGAATTAAACAATGAATCACTGCCCCACAAGAGATTCAATATGTCTTTCCGGGCAATGATCTGTCCTTTCTGTTGCAGCAGCAACTTCAACAATTCCGCCTCCCTGAAACTCAGTTTTCGCTCGCCCTCACCTGTCCGCAGCAATTGCCTGTTCAAGTCAAATTGAATAGCGCCCATTTGAACCATCTCCTGCAACGCCGGCTCCTGCTGCACGGATCCCTTACGCACTGCATGCTGTATGCGCACAATCAGCTCTTCCATACTAAATGGCTTGCGGATATAATCGTTCCCCCCAAGATGAAATCCTCTCACCACATCATCTGTCTGTGTCTTGGCCGTGAGAAAAAGAATGGGAACATCCGTAGACAAATGCCGGATGTTTTCTGCAAGTTCAAAACCATCCTTGTTGGGTAACATGACATCGAGCACACAAATATCCGGCTGGATCTTTTTGAACGATGTCAGCGCCTTTGCGCCATCCGTCTCCAGGTACACAGAAAATCCCCGGCTTTCCAGGCTTTCCTTCACAATGCGCGCCAGGAACACCTCGTCTTCCACATATAAAACTTTGATATCAGCCATGCTGTCTTGGAAGTTGAATGATGAATTCACTGCCCTTACCTTCCACGGAGTTCAAACTAATTTTACCTCCATGCTCATGTACGATGTGTGCCACATAGCTCAACCCCAGCCCATATCCTTTTACATCATGAATATCACCGGTGGGCACCCTAAAAAATTTCTCAAAAACTTTATCCTGGTAACCGGCTGGTATGCCAATGCCATTATCAACAAAGCGAAGATCGATGACATTGCCATGCGCAGTCAGGTATACATCCACGCAAGGCGTTCCTTTGCAATACTTCATCGCATTGTCAAACAGATTATACACCACGCTCAGCAAATGAAGCCGGTCCGCTGAAACAATAAAATCACCGCCCTGCAAGTGTAGCCCAATCTTGGTGCCGGTTTTTTCAAACTGTAAGCGCATGCTGGCCATCACTTCATCAATTAGCGCTACTAAGTCAACCTGCTCCCGCTTCAATTTCACCTTGCTGTTCTCAAACATCGATACCCGAAGGACCTTATCCACCAATAAGCTGAGGCGCTTCATCTCCTGCTGTGACATCTCCAGATAAGAGGCTGTTTTCACCGGATCATTGATGGCGTTGAAATTCTGCAATGCCTCCAGCGCAACCGTCACCGTGGCAATAGGCGTTTTGAGTTCATGCGTGATATTGCTGATGAAATCATTCTTCAACAAGGCAAGCTTCTGTTGTTGCTTCAGGCTCCTGTACAAAAGCAGTAAAGAAGCCAGGGTAACACCTACTAGAAACAAAGAAAACAACAAAGGCAAGGCCATCTTTCGGATGTAGTATAAAAAGGTATTCCCTAAAACCAATTCAAAGTTGACATTCTTTGTAAAGCCAGCACGGTAAACTTTTGTGTCTGCGGGAATTTTTCGAGTATCACTTTCCGTAACACGATGAATTGAAAACGGAATATCAATGCCCGCCTGCCTATAGTTCTCCAGAACCGCTTTATGCAAGTCTGCCGAATCAATAGATGCGGCAATGGAATCGATACCACGAAACATCGTAATAAATATGTTTCCATTTTTCGGCATACTGTCCGAGCCTTTAATATCGATGGTTCTCCCGGCTGAGCTGTTGCTGATAACGATCTTTGGAGATTCGTTAATCTTCAACTCCATCTCATGTATGGCAATCCCCTCCTCATTCATACTATCGTTCCCGTTCATCATATCCACCATACCCACCATGGCATCGGTCTTGTCAACCAGGTCGCCGCTGTCTTTGAATCTCCTGATCGCATAGTTAGAGGCAGTATCGCTCCGGTTCGGCGGTTCAAATTTTGCCCTTAGTGCACTGGCCTGCAGCTTCAGCATCGCATCCCGGAACTCGATTCCGGTTCTGGTATCAAGATTCTCTTTCTCCCGTCTGTAAATCTGCGAAAGCCAGAACAACTGAAACCCGGTGACCACTAGGAGGGTGATCCCCATCAACAAGGGCAGATATGCTTTCCCGGTTGTCTTCATCCAACAAATGTATAGCCTCCGCGCCGAGCAACAAGCCATCATTAACCTTAATTAACATTAGTGAAAGGATGCTTAACCTTAGGACTGTACCGTTCCCAATAGTTTTGGGCAAAAGAAAGATTATGAAACTGCTGAGTCTCTTATGCGGCTTGCTAATGCTCTCCCTTGGTTCAAGGGCACAAATGAAACAGGGCCGCATTGTATATGAAAGAAAAGTGCAACTGAAGGTGCAGGTCAGTGACCCTGCCTTTCAAAACCTGATCCCCAATGAACACAAGGACCAATATGAATTGCTGTTCGATAACACCAAAACCCTTTGGCGAATTGCCAATGATGGCCAGGATGAAGAAATGAGTTTCGATAATGGATCCGGTGCGCAAATCAGCATCGTCACACCCGGAAGTAATGATGTACTCTACAGTGATCTTACTGCTTCAAGGAAGGTTGAACAAAACGAGGTCATGACCAAGGAGTTTACCGTTGAAGACAGCATCAGGAGGATGAATTGGAAGCTGGGTAGCGAGACCAAAAACATCATGGGTTATACCTGCAAACTGGCTACCACCTCCAAAACACAGAAATCAAAAAGGGTAAACATGAACAATGGAGAAATGAAAACGGAGGAGGTCACAGATACCCTCAACATTGTAGCCTGGTTCACTGATGCCATCACACTGGGAGCGGGCCCGGAAAGCTACCAGGGACAATTACCCGGTACCATCCTTGAATTGGATATCAACAATGGAAGATGCAAATACACAGCCGTTGAGATCTCACCTAAAATAGATCCAAAAGAAATCAAAGAACCCAAGGGTAAGAAGATAACGCAGGAACAATTTGAGAAAGAACGAGATAAATTATTCAAAGAAATGAACGAGAACGATGGCGGTAATTATAACATCAGAAGGGGCGGATAATCACCGCATGGAGAGGAGTGCCTGGATGCTGAACCAGCCCGTGGCTAACACTACCATCGCGCCAAATATATACAGCCAGACTGGATGATGATAATCCCCTTTGCGTAGTTTATATGCCGCGATCAACATGATGGTCAGCGCCAGCGGAAGAATGAATCCATTCAACATGCCCACGTATACCAGGATCTGCACAGGTTGGCCAATGAGTACAAAGATGATGGCAGATACAATAATGAATAAAGCGATCAGGATTTTTCGCCGATCCTTGATACGTGGGCTGAATCCGCTGACGAAACTGAAAGACGTATAGGCCGATCCCGTGACCGAAGTAATGGCAGCACACCACATCACGATGCCAAATAATTTAAAACCCCATACACCGGCAGCCAGCTTGAATACCGAAGCTGCCGGATTATTTTGTTGTAGCTCCAGCCCCTTAGACACAACGCCCAATGCTGCTAGAAAAAGCAGGATGCGCATCACCGAGGCAAGAAGAATGCCCGTAACAGCAGACCGCCTCGCTTCAGGCAATCCCTCTTTGCCCTTGATGCCGGACTCCAACAATCGATGACCACCGGCGAAACTGATGTATCCGCCCACGGTTCCACCCACCAATGTAATGATGGCCTTGGTATCGATCACCTCCGGAGAGAAGGTCCGATAGATGGCTTCGCCGACAGGAGGATGTGACGTGAAGGCCACATACAGCGTCAGTCCAATCATGATCACACCAAGCGTTTTGGTGAAAAGATCCATCACCTTCGTTGTATCACCCGCCAACAATATCCCAATAGCAATTACCGCACTGATCAATGCACCCTGGCCTGCATTGATCCCAAACAATACCTGCATCCCCAGTCCACAGCCAGCCAGATTACCAATATTGAAAGCCAGCCCGCCAATAACTACAATAACAGATAACAAATAACCCAATCCTGGTAACACATCGTTGGCCAGGTCCTGTGCTTTTTTGCCACTCACCGTTAGCACGGACCAGATGTTCATCTGCGCACCAATGTCCAGCAGGATCGAAATCAAAATCACAAACCCAAAGGAAGCAGCAAGTTGTTTGGTGAACACAGCAGTCTGCGTAAGAAAGCCGGGACCGATGGCTGAAGTAGCCATCAGAAATGCAGCACCTAGTATGGCGGAATGAAATGATCGCTTCATCTTTCCTTAATATATGACTTGATGATGATCCCCTCATTTTCCAGACCAAGTCTGATCGCTTTGGCATAGTCTGCTGCGCCGGGTGTATCTCCGTGAATGCAGATCGTATCCGCCTTCAATTCAATCCATCGGCCATTCATCGATCTCACCCTTCCTTCCTTTACCATTCCAACAACCTGTTGAACAGATTGCTGCACATCTTTGATCATGGCACCAGGTTGCGTGCGTGGCGTCAGCAACCCGTCATCCTGATAACTGCGGTCAGCAAAAACTTCCGCACAGGTTGTTAGGCCAATCTCCGCTGCAGTACTAAGCATCTTACTTCCGGCGAGGCCAAACAATACAAGGTTTGGATCGATGGTCATCACGGCATTGGCGATAGCCTCCGCATAGTCCTGCCTTCTAGCCGCCATATTGTACAATGCTCCATGCGGCTTCACATGTGTCAACCTCGCATTCATTGACGCAGCCAACCCTTTCAAAGCTGATACCTGATAAATGATGAGGTTCCTGATGCCTTCCGGATCAAGCGCCATCTCCTTTCTGCCAAAATTTTCCAGGTCAGGAAATGAAGGATGGGCGCCGATGGCCACCTGATATCTTTTTGCAAGATCAATGGTTGCGGCAATGACCTGAGGATCGCCGCCATGAAAGCCACAGGCGATATTCGCTGAACTGATAAAGGGCATAATGCTTTCATCATCACCAATCTTCTGACTGGTGGTACTTTCCCCCATATCGCAATTCAGGTCAACGGCAAACATCACATTAATTTTGTTCGAAGATTTTTTTCGAGTCGCAACAAATCCCGGATCTGAGCTAAATATAATTCTTCTGCTTCATCATCGGATACCAGCACAAAGCTCAAGGCATCTCCGGGTTTTTTCTGTGCAAGGATTGGCAGGTCTGCCGCCAGCACTTGTGCAATCCTTGGGTAACCACCGGTGGTTTGCGCATCAGACATCAGCACCAGTGGACTTCCATCGGAGATCACCTGTACAGTTCCTTTGGTAACGGCAGTAGAGATCATCTCGTGAGGGCTTTGTAATGTCAGTGCTTCACCCGGGTGATCAAAACGAAATCCCATTCTGTCTGAGGCCCTGGCAATCACAAATGCTTTGGATTGAAATGCATCGCGAGCCTGCGTGGAGAACATCGGCCATTCCGGACCCTGCATTACACGGAGTGTCTGAGCATCATAATGGATCATAGCGTCTTTGGGTCCCCATTTTGCTGCATTTACTTTCTTGCATCGCATCTGCGCCATGATCTCCTTCGCCCATGCCGAGGGTGGCAGGGTTTTATACATGTCCTTATCTTTCAATTGGTAGTTGATGCCCGCTGGCAGATAAGTACTCCTGCTGCGCATGACCTCGGGGACATCGATGCCACCATCAACGGCCATATAAAGTCTGCTTCCTTCTGGATGGTAACGGGTATCTATAACCGTAAACTGGGGAATGAAAATGGTCCTGTTCAATGGCAGTTCTTCTCCTTCTTCCGTATAAGCTCTTGCACCACCTCCGGTAAATGCCACCAGGTGATCTTCATCGAAAAACAACTTCGTTCCCGCAAAGGAGATCTCCAGCACGGCAGCATCCCAGGCAACCCCACATAGTATTTTGGCCAGGGCCGACGCAAACCTGTCCATACTCCCCCCAACCGGAACTCCATAGCGCTGGTAGCCGTATCGCCCCGTATCCTGGATGGTGGTGAATGGGCCAGGTTTGATGATCCTTATGCCCATTGCGGAATAAATTTGACTTCATCACCGGGGGCGAGAAGCGATGTTCCCTGATCAAATAATTTCACGGGCGTCCACCCGATACCCCACCATCCGCCGGGAGAATCAAAGGGATAAATGCCGGTTTGCTTGCCGGCAATGGCTACGGTTCCTGCCGGCACTTTCAATACCGGCGTCTTTTTTCTCGGCAACACCAACTCGTCCGGCAAAAGACCGAGGTATGGAAACCCGGGCATAAAGCCCAGCATGAATACGCGATAGGTTTGTTCGCTATGCCGCTTCACCAACTCCGTCACCGAAAGCTGCAGAGCTGCTGCGGCTTCCGCGAGATCCGGCGTTCTTGACGCGTCATAATACACGGGCACCTCAATGATTCTACCGGCAGATTTCCCCACCGGCGGCTTCATCTCTGCAAGCGTCAACAGGTACTCCCGAAGATCTATTTCGATCAGCACCGGGTCATAATAGACAGTAAGGGTATGATAGGAGGGGACATTTTCGATCCAGCCCCTGAAGGGTTCTTCCTGGATCAGCTGGTCAACAAACAATACCTGCTGGTTAGTAGCCAGACTGACCTCCCTGGGCCATGCCAGGGTCAGGGCACGTTCGGAAAGACGGTAGATTTCGGTCACCCTAACAAGTTAGCAAAATTAAGATTAGGTCGCAGTTCGCAGTTCGCAAAGTTCGCAGAATGCCTCAACCTACCTGCAGCATTGCGACCTACGCGCCCTGCGCCCTAAACCATTGCCACATTAATAAAAAAGCCGCTCTTACGAGCGGCTCGCTAACACGTTGGTTTCAGAGGTTGTGCCAGCTAAATAGGTCTATTTATTTACGGCGCATCCTTTTGTAATGCTTTATCGGGTAATACTCAGGGTGTTGCATCAGCTTTTCCATCAGTGTCCTGAACATGTCCGACAATGAAATTCTGTATAGCATAGCGATTGGATTTAGTGGGTAACGAATAACGACTGCCTTTATTGCGGGGCAATCGATAAATTTTAACCTTAGTTAACCTTAATGCCAGTTTCATTAACCGTCCCGAGCCCCTTTCCCGGCTAGTTTAGCCGAAGAAACCAAGGCGTTATGAAAAAGCTGGCATTGCTGTTCACAATATTATTATCTCTTTCTGTAAAAGCGCAACAAGGCGTCGTTAAAGGAAAACTAAAAGATACCCTCACCAACCAACCCATTGCTGCCGCTACCATCACCCTGATGACCAAGGCCGATTCATCGTTGGTTTCCTTTACAATGTCAAACGACAAAGGTGAGTTCACGCTTACAGGAATTGCTGAGGGCAAATACCGCCTGCTGCTCACACACCTCAACTACCACAACACCGTCCGAAATATAGACATCACCAAAACCCAAAACGACGCAGACCTCGGCATAATTCCCATGGGTGACAGAGTAAAGACCCTTGCCGAGATCGTGGTGGAAGCAGAAGCCCCGCCAGTGACCATGAAAAATGACACCATCGAATACCATGCCGGTGCCGTCAAAACGCCGCCCAACGCCAATGTGGAAGACATGCTCAAAAAACTTCCCGGTATAAAAGTGGATAAAGACGGGACCGTACGCGCGCAGGGACAGAAAGTCAACAAAGTGTACGTTGATGGTAAAGAGTTCTTTGGCAACGATCCAAAGATCGCTACCCGCAATCTGCCCGCAGATGCAGTGGATAAGGTTCAGGTGTACGATAGACAAAGCGACCAGGCCCAGTTGACTGGTTTCGATGATGGGAACAGCGAGAAAGCCATCAACCTTAAACTCAAAAAAGATAAAAAGAAAGGTGTGTTCGGGAAGATCACCGCTGGTGCGGGTACGGATGGCCGATACGAAGGACGATTCAATATCAATTCTTTTAAGGGAGAGCAACAAATCTCTGCACTCGGCATGGGGAACAATACGAACGCAGAAGGATTCTCCTTTATGGACATGCTCAATTTCAGCAGCAGCGGGATCCAACGAAACGGCGGCAATATCAGCATCAACATCAGCGATAATGACCCTGCGTCGGCACTGATGGGAGGGAGCAACAATAACGGCATCAACAATACACTCGCAGGTGGAATCAACTATAACGATCTCATCGGCACCAAAACAGACCTCCGCAGCAACTACTTCTACAGTCGCTTCAACCCGGTGATCAGCAAAAAACTCAGCAGGGAATACCTATTGCCAGACTCTTCGTATTTCTATAACCAAGGGTCTGAATCCAACAACGTCAGCAACACACACCGGATGAATCTTTCTCTGGAATATCGGATAGACTCTCTGAGCTCATTGAAAATAACACCCTCGTTAGGATATCAACAGGCCAGCAATACAACTGCTTCGGTCTATCAAACCACCAGCGGTGCAGGCCTGCTCATCAACAGTGGTGCAACCGACTATCAGACTTCTACCAGCGGGTTCAATATCAGCAATGAGATCCTGTACAGGAAAAAATTCAGGACCAAAGGAAGAACACTTTCGCTCGCCCTCAACAATGGATGGAACAGAGCCGATGGCGATGGATATCAACAGTCCCTGAACAAGTTCTTCAATCCCGATGGTTCAGAACTGAAAAGGGATAGCATCAACCAATTCCTGCTGAACCAATCCGCCATGAACAGCTACCAGGTGAGGGCTACATATACCGAGCCCATCGGCAAAAGATACCTCGTAGAACTGGGTGCCACTAGAAGCCAAAACAACAATGAGAGCTTCCGGGAAAACTATAACTATAATCCCGTTACCGATGCCTATGACAAATTGAACACCCTTCTGAGTAATGATTTCACCAGTAACTATCGCATCAGTAATCTCGGTGCTAAACTTCGCTACCAGAAAAAGAAAATCAATGCCACCATCGGTGCGCAATGGCAGGAAGCAGGCCTGGAAGGTTCGTTGACCAGAAATGGGAAAGACACCACGATCCGTCAGAAATTCTACACCATTTTGCCGAATGCAAGAATGCAATACAATTTCACACGCTTCAGAAATCTCTCCCTGAACTATCTAAGCAGCACCCTGCAACCCCAGATCAGCCAATTGCAGCCTATCCCAGACATCAGTAATCCGTTGAATATTTATATCGGTAACCCGCTGCTGGACCAGGAGATCTCGCATTTCATTTCTATGAACTATATGAGTGCTACTCCGTTCAAGGGATCAAATTTTTTCGCTTTCCTGGCTTTGCGTGCAACGCAGCATAAGATCGTGAACAGTGATTCCATCACCAGCACCGGGGTGAAGTATACCGTTCCCGTAAATGCTGAAGGGGTGTACAATATCAGCGGAGATGTCATCTGGTCATTCCCGATCAAGCCCATCAAAAAATCTACCCTCAACCTTGATCTCTTCGCCTCTACTGCGCACGATGTGCAGTTTGTGAACCGGCTCAAAAACAACATCCGCACCCACCAATTGAGGCCCGAGTTTCGCTTTGAACACAACGGCATCGAAAAACTGAACTGGGGTATCAATGCCTCCTCCGCTTTCTTTGCGAGCCAATACTCATTGCAGCCCGGACTGAATGTAAAATACTTCACGCATGAGCTGGGCAGCTTCGTCAATTGGGAACTCCCTAAGGGATTCTATCTCGCCACAGATTTTAATTATACGATCAACGCCAGGCGTGCAGACGGATTCAATGCAAATGTTCCCCTGTGGAACGCATCCTTCAGCAAGTTGTTCCTGAAATACAATCGCGGCGAGGTCAAACTGCGGTTCTTCGATATACTCAACCAGAACATCGGCATCGCCAGAACCAGTAATGCCAACTATATTGAAGACACGCGGATTAATAACTTGAAACGCTACTTCATGCTGAGCCTTACTTATAGCCTCAGTAAGCAAGGGCTTGGTGGCGGTGGACAAGGTGGGATGATTAGGGTGGTAAGGTAGGTCGCAGTTCGCAGGGTCGCGAGGTCGCAGAAAAACTGTTGCCATGCGTGCGTTGGTAACTCTAAACATTTGTTAAATGGCCCGGACAGCATTGCGTATTCCGGCGCTACATTCTATTTTAAATACATGAAAATCATCTTTACTTTACTGCTTTTCTGTGATGCCCT
>JBEISY010000180.1:0-4780 GCA_040375175.1 Chitinophagaceae bacterium | reverse complement strand
GGCAATCTAACACCAAAATTTGATGTTATTTTGTGCCCGTGTTATACCGGGCGGCCTCATAAACCTTCGTTAATTCAACAAAGTTGATTGAGGAACTCATGGGTAGCATATTAGTTTCGCAGTGCCGATGAAAAGACTTTTTACACTCATCACCATACTGATTACGCTGTCTCTGATCGGGATCATTGTTTTACAATTGTCCTGGATCAAGAACAGTCTGCTATTGAAGGAAGACCAGACTAACCAGGCCATCGATGCTGCGGCATATGATTTGTGGCAGGATCTCATCGAGGAAAAAAGTAAACTGCCCACGCTAATCTCCCCCAAGATGATCCAGGAATGGCCAAAGGATCGACTTCTGGATTTATTCAAGGTGCCCACAATTGCGGAGCGGTATACTACATTCAGGATGCAGGACAAGATCCGTAAAAGTCTTGAACGGCACGGGCTCAAGAAAACAAATTACGAGTTTGCCATTGTAAACAGTAATAATACGCTTAACCTGGAAATGCAGACCGCAAGCTTTGAACATAGCTACGAGCGCGCATTGGAGGATACCAACACCAGCCGGATTGTTTATGTGGACATATCATCTCTACCAGGCAGCGAAACGGAGTCTTTGGTTCCGGAAGAAACGTTGATCATTGTTTTTCCTGATATTAAAAGTTTCGTTTTTAAATCCCTGGGTTGGATGATCGCCGGCGCCATTCTGTTTACCCTGATCATTCTCGCTGCATTTTACATCACGGTGCGTGCCCTGTTGCGCCAGAAGAAACTCAGTGAGATCAAGAGTGACTTCATCAACAATATGACGCATGAGCTGAAGACGCCCCTGGCTACCATCTCGCTGGCGGTGGATGCTATTCGAAATCCAAAGGTGGTGAATGACCCGGAGAAGTTGCATTATTTCAGCAATATCATCAAGGATGAGAACAAGCGCATGAACAAGCAGGTGGAAACCATTCTTCAGGCTGCATTACTGGACAAACAGGAAGTGCAGCTCAGGTTGAAAGAATTAAATGTTCATGATATCCTGGCGCATATCGCTGAAAATTTCAAGCTCCAGATGGACGAGCGCAAAGGCAAGCTTGTGATTGAACCGGAAGCACAGAACGACCTGATTGAAGGTGACGATGTGCACATTACAAATATGCTGAGTAACCTGGTAGATAATGCGATTAAGTACTCCAAGGAAGATGTACCACCGGTGATCACCATCAGCACGATGAACTATGGGAAGTACCTAAGGGTTCGCCTTGAAGACAACGGCATCGGTATGAACAAAGAAACGGTGAGCCGGATCTTCGAGAAATTTTACCGTGCGCATACCGGTAACATCCATAACGTAAAAGGATTTGGCCTTGGGCTCAGTTATGTACGCACTATGGTTGATGCGCACCATGGAAAGATCAAGGTGGAGAGTGTTCCTGGCAAGGGAAGCGTATTTACCGTAGACCTCCCCAATACCGGTATTTAAAAAGGAAATCGAGGAGCAGTTTATTTTTTTAGTACGGGCTGCGTAGAGACAATTCGAATCATACCCAACTTCTCAAACAACTTGATCACCGGATAGGCGGGATCAATCTCGTACCATTTCACTGCGAAGTTCGGTCGCGCACCGGCATGGTGGTGATTGTTCTGAAACAACTCACCCATCAACAGAAAATCAAAGAACAAGGTGTTGCGGGAATGATCATGTTCATTGAAATTCCGGTATCCATATTTATGTCCTGCCCAGTTGACCACGGCACCCTGAATGGGGCCGATCAAAAAATGTATCGGCAGGAAGAGAAACATCCACCATTCTGTCGCAAACATAATGTAGAGGGCAATATACACCACCGCAAATCCAAGCCTCGAGTACCAGCTGTCTGCAACCTTATCAATCTTCGGGTATACAGGATATTGTTTGTCGAAACGGGGTTCTATTTTCATCGTTCCTTTATGTACACCATTATATACTTTACGGGTATGCCACATCATCGTGAACACTTCTTTGAAAAAATGTGGGGTGTGCGGATCTTTCTCTGTATCACTATAGGCATGATGCATGCGGTGCAGGATAGCATAGGCCCTTGCATTGAGATATGAGGTACCCTGCGTCACCCAGGTATAGATATGCCAGAACTTCTCCCAGAACTTAGACATCAGAAACATCTTGTGGGCGGAGTAGCGATGCAGGTAGAACGTTTGACCAAACAGAGAGAGGTACCAATGCAGTATCAGGAAAATGATGACAAACATGTAAATGTGAATTATTCGGTTAATGCTCCTGTTTTACCTTGAGGAATGCACTATCCCTTTTCAGACTGGAGATCGTAAAGATACGGACATCGATTTGTAGATCAATGCGGTTTAACATTCCTGTTGTTCTGAATCTTAATCAGCGATCCATCGCCATAGCTTAAAAACCGGAAGTCATGTTTTAGGGCATAATCATAGATTTCTCTCCATCGAGGACCTGCCAGCGCGGCGATCAACAGAAGTAAGGTAGACTCAGGCTGGTGAAAGTTGGTGATGATGCCGGCGATCATTTGTGGCTGGTACCCTGGTGCAATGAGCAGACGGGTTCTGCAAACCATGCGTTCCATTTTTCGGTTATGCATATAAGTAAGCAGGTGCTGCAATGCTTCTTCACGCGGCAGGAAGTGATGTTGTAGTTGATCGTATACGTCCCACTGCTTCATTTCCATTTTTTCCAGCGAGATGTTTGGGTTAAGGGATGCTTTGATCCCCATCCAATACAAAGATTCCAGCGTGCGCAGGGAGGTGGTGCCAACGGCAATGATCTGTTCATCTTTAGACAGCGCCAAAATGGTGTCCCTGCTTACATCAATGAACTCAGCATGCATCAGGTGGTCTTCCATGGTTTCAGTTTTCACCGGTTTGAATGTTCCGGCTCCAACGTGCAGGGTGACAAAACGGGAACTGATCTGTTTCTCCCGAAGGGATTCAAAGATCCTTTCGGTAAAGTGCAGTCCGGCCGTGGGCGCAGCAACAGATCCTTCTTCCTGTGCATAGATGGTCTGGTAACGTTCATTGTCTGAGGCTTCTGCATCCCTCTTCAGGTAAGGGGGAAGGGGGATCAGTCCTGCCCTATGCAGCAATTCCGCAAAGGTCATATCTGCGGCATCCCATTCAAGATTTAGCAGGAAACAATCTGGCAGCTGCCCGGCGATGGACGCTTTCAGGGTTGTATTGCCCAGTTGTTTTTCCAGGACCGCGCCTTTTTTCCATTTGCTGGCGCCACCAACCATGCATTTCCACTGCACGGACCCGGTTTGGAGCATGGCGGTGGTAATATCCGGGTATTGAGCGCCCGGTTCCAGGGCAAATACTTCGATCTGTCCGCCCGTGGGCTTGGTGAACAAGATCCGGGCCTCTACTACACGGGTATTATTGAAGACGAGGGAGGTCTGAGGGTTGAGGTGGGAGGGCAGATTACGGTAGATGTCTTCTGAGATGTTTCCGTTCTCCCAGATCAACAATTTAGAAGCATCCCTTTCTTCCAGGGGAAAGCGGGCAATCCTGCTGTCCGGCAGGTCATAATGGTAGTTGGAGATCCTGATTTCCTTGGGTGACTGCATAAAATGGGTGCTAATGCACAGTTAATTCACATGATATTGACAGATTTCCACATATAAATGGGCAAAATTGCTTGTAATCAAAGCCAGACGCCACTTTACCCTGTGGAAAAATTAAAAAAACCTAAATTAACATCGAAAGTGGGAAATTGTGTTAATTTGTGTAAATATGGATCAGTTTTTGATAACTCCTTGTAAATGATAGGCTTTCTAGGGGAATATGAGGTCACTCTGGACGCCAAAGGCAGGTTCCTTGTACCGGCAGGGCTTAAAAAGCAGTTGCCGGAAGGGGATTCGAATGCCTTCGTTATCAACAGGGGTTTTGAGAAATGTCTGACCATGTACCCGGAGAAAAGCTGGGAGCCCATTTTTTCCAATATCAGCAAGCTGAATGATTTTGATCCCAAAGTTCGTGAATTCCGTCGATGGTTCCTGAACGGGGCCATTAAAATGGAGCTTGATTCGGCGGGCAGGCTGCTGATTCCGAAAAACCTGATGGATCATGCGGGCCTGGAGCGGGATGTGGTGTTGGTGTCAGCGGTGAATAAGATTGAGATCTGGGATAAGGCCAAATACCAGCAGTTCTTTGATCAGATCACGCCGGAAGCGTTTAGTTCGCTGGCCGCTGAGGTGATGAGCACCCATAAACCTGAGTAAGATGGAGGTTGAAGGTGGAAGGTTGAAGGTGGAAGGGGAATACCATATTCCGGTTTTGCTGAAAGAGGCTGTGGAGGCATTGAGTGTGAAGGCTGATGGCGTTTATGTGGACTGCACGTTTGGAGGAGGAGGACATAGCAGGGAAATATTAAAGCATCTCGGACCCCTTGGAAAACTATATGCGTTTGATCAGGACGAAGCATCAAAGCGTAATCTGCCCGATGATAATAGGATAGTGTTCGTACCCTTTAATTTCCGCCACCTCTCCCGCATGCTCCGTTTCCACGGGGTAGCTCAAGTGGATGGCATCCTGGCGGACCTAGGAGTGAGCAGCCACCAGTTTGATGAAGCGGCACGTGGATTTTCCACCCGCTTTGATGCTGAACTGGATATGCGAATGGATCAGCGGCAACCGCTCACTGCGGCAAAACTGATCCAGGAAATCAGTGAGGTGGAATTGGTCCGAGTACTTAGTGCGTATGGTGAAGTGACGAATGCAAAAACCCTGGCAAGAACGATGGTAACATATCGTACATCCG
>JBEISY010000455.1:0-1994 GCA_040375175.1 Chitinophagaceae bacterium | reverse complement strand
GCGGCCCAGGCACTGATGGTGTTGATGCCAGTACCGAAATCGTCACGTGTGCAATAGTCCACATAGACCAAAAGCGCTTTCGCATTATACCCCTGCTGCGTCATCCATTGCTGCATCGTCAACTGGTCCAGCAATTGAAATGCGTGATCAAGGCTGGATGCGTCAACAGGGATGGCAAAGGCATCTCTGCCATCACTCCCTTTCAGGTGTCGGTATTTGTCCATCAAAGAAAGAAAGGACCTGATCTGGTGTTTTGAATCGGTATCAAGACCATAGTCCGGCACCAGGCCCTCTTGCCATTGTCCGTTGATGTATAACCGTTCTTCCGGATCCGCGCAGAGATAGTACTCATTGAATATGGGTAGTCCTTGCTGATCAAAACCTTTCACTACGTTAGCTTCCTGCAGGAAACAGATATATTCCGGCATGTCTGGTCCCGGTATAGGTACATAATGGGCACCCCAGGGATACGCGGAGAGTTGGTTTTGTCCAAACCTTGCATTGCCACCGGGACCCGGTTCCAGTTCCAACAGCATAACGTCTTTTGCGGATGCTTTACTCAAATGGTAAGCGGCAGATAGTCCGGAAACGCCCCCACCTACAATGATCGTACTTACGGTTTTCTCACTCGCATACTCGGTGATCAAGGGCGGTTTACGAAGCAGGTGCCCCTTACCTGATCCCGCGCCCACAATGCTACCTCTTACCGGTTGCGCTTGATCACAAGACTGCAGCAAGGATGCTGCGCCAGGCACAGACAATAAGGCTTGTATGAAGGTGCGCCGCTTCATCATTGATCCTGATAGTGGCTCCACTCCTCTTCAAAAAAATGGACCAGGGATTGATTGTTGAGCCTGTTAACAGGCATGACGGCAGAAACGGTCATGTCTTTCGGAAAAACAAACATTTGTTCCGCCACGGACTTATCCAGATACCTGAGTTTCACAGGCAGCTGTTCAAACCATTGTTTTGGCTCTTCTTTATAAGCCAGTATATATCCCCATTCGCCAAATGACGGAACCATATTGTGATACCCTTTGGCCATGAATCCGGCAGCTTTAACCGTCTCATGGATACACCAGAAACTTTTGGGGGCAACATAAGGTGAAGTGCTCTGGATAACAGCCATCCCCAGTGGTTTCAACGCCCGCTGCAGCTCACGATAAAAACTAAGGCTATACAGTTTACCAATGGAAAAATTAGAAGGATCAGGAAAATCGATGACCACCGCGTCATACTGTTGCTCATTCTTGCGGATCCATGCAAACGCATCCTGGTTGACGATCTTCACTTTGCTGTTGCTCAAAGACGCTCCATTCAGTTTTGTCAGCATCTCCTGCGTGGAAAACAATCGGGTGATCATCGGATCAAGATCAACAAGGGTAATGGACTTCACAGATGGATACTTCAGGATCTCCCGTACTGCCAGTCCATCTCCCCCGCCCAGGATCAACACATCGGCAGGAGTTTGAAGGCTGGACATCATGGGATGAACCAAGGCTTCATGATATCGGTATTCATCTGCCGTACTGAACTGCAGGTTTCCGTTGAGGAACAAACGGGTTTCGCGTTTATTGTTGGTGATGACGATACGCTGATAAGGCGTTGAGGTGGCATACACCACTTTATCATTGAACTGCAAATGCTCGCTGAAATCCATGATCTGATCGGCCATCACAAAAGCAATGAGTTCTAAAAGGATCAGCGCCACACTCACTCCTCTGAGAAAGCCCACGCGCTTTAACTCCTTCCCAAAAATCCAGGTGAGATAAAAAGCAACGGCGATATTGAGAATGCCGAAAAACAGCGAAGTACGGATCAGTCCCAGGTAAGGAACCAACACAAATGGAAAGATCAGCGAGGCCAAGAGGGCCCCGATATAATCGAACGTAAAAACCTTGCTCACCAGATCACTGAACTCAACCTGGTCCTTGAGCATCCGCATCAGAAGAGGGATCTCCAGTCCCACCAAAATACCGGTGAGCGCAACCAGG
>JBEISY010000430.1:0-2249 GCA_040375175.1 Chitinophagaceae bacterium | reverse complement strand
CGGTGGACAAGTGCTATACCTTCTTCCGGAAATCGCGCTTACCTCCCAGGTGATTCGCAGGCTTGAGAAACACTTCGGTGGGCACATCGCTATATATCATTCAAAGTTCAATCCTAACGAGAGGGTTGAGATATGGAATAGAGTCAAAGAAGGAAAAGTCAATATTGTACTCGGCGCAAGGTCATCCCTGTTTCTTCCCTTTCAGGATCTGAAACTGGTTATTTGCGATGAAGAACATGATCCTTCCTATAAGCAACAGGATCCTGCACCACGCTATCATGCGCGTGATGCAGCGATATACTACGCATCAAGAATGGGTGCCAAAGTGGTGCTGGGAAGTGCCACGCCTTCGTTGGAATCTTACCACAATGCAGTAAATCGAAAGTATGGATTGGTGGAACTCACCGAGCGCTTCGGCAATATCCTGCTCCCGGAAATTCAATTGATCGATACCAGAAACCTGCAGTCGAAAGAAAAGGGCAAGCTGATGATCTCTCCAGCCTTGCAGGAAGCTATCTCTCTGACGGTGGCGCAGAAAAAGCAGGTCATCCTGTTTCAAAACAGGAGAGGATACTCTCCATATATGATTTGCGGTAGTTGTGGTTTTATTCCGCAGTGTGAGCATTGCGATGTTACCCTCACTTACCATAAGCTGAACCACAAGCTACAGTGCCATTATTGTGGTACAAACTATCCAACATTGGTCACCTGTCCTGCCTGCGGTGCAGTGAAGTGGATGGAGAAGAACTTTGGTACCGAAAAAATTGAGGAGCAGATCAGCGAGCTCTTTCCGGATCTGAAAGTAGCCAGGATGGACGTTGATACGGTGAAAGGGAAAACGGCACACGATATACTTATCCAGCATTTTGAACAGCAAAGAATTGACGTTCTCGTAGGTACGCAGATGGTAGTGAAGGGGTTAGACTTTGATCATGTGCAACTGGTCGGGATTTTGGATGCCGATGGGCTGTTGAGTTTCGCCGACTTCCGTGTGAGTGAAAGGGCCTTTCAACTCATGGAGCAGGTGAGTGGGCGGGCAGGGCGCAAAGACAGCCAGGGTAAGGTCATGATCCAGACCACCAATCCCAAACACCCGGTGTTGCAATGGGTCAAGGAGCACAACTACCTGAAACTATACCAGAGTGAGGTTCAACAACGGCGGGATTTCGGTTACCCACCCTTTACCAAACTCATCCGCATCACCTTCAGACATAAAGTCAAGCAAGTGGCGGAGGCAGCGGCTCATTACATGGCGAATGTTTTATCCCAACACTACCGGGACAGCGTAACCGGTCCTGCAGAACCCGTGATCGGGCGGATCAGGAATCTATACATCATGGAGATACTGTTGCGGCTCCCGAGACAAAACAAAGTGGTAGAGCAGGCGAAAGTCCTCATCCACCAGCACTCCGCCATCATGGAAGGGGATAAGGTGTTCAGGAGTGTGTTGCAGACCTTTGATGTAGATCCCAATTGAACATTTGTACCATTGCACAATGGTACAAATGTTCAATTGCTTAAATTAATAGTCTTTAATAAGCGCTTTCATTTCCTCATAACTACAAACATGTATCCCTTTCTTTCCGTTGGTATAAGCTTTGAACATGGCCATCGCAATTTCTGCGGCCTGGATGGGTTTGTATTTAGACCAGCTGCCACCAAGAGCCCAGGATAACAGCGGCGTCACTACCTGCGCGGCTTTTTCCATAATGCGTCTTTCTTTGCGATCGCCCAGGATCAAAGAAGGGCGCATGATGTAGAGCTGCGGAATCTGCTCTTCGCTAACGGCCTCTTCGGTCACTCCTTTCAATTTGAGATAGAAATTGTTGTTGTTATTGGCATCTGCTCCTACAGCCGATACCAGGTAGTAACCATATACACCAAGCGTTGCCGCAGCCTTGGCCGCATACACGGGAATATTATAATCCACTTTTCGATAGGCATCTTTGTCGCCATCAACCTTTGCATTGGTAGTACCCACAGTCACAAAAACCGCTTCAGCACCGGCGATATGAGGTTCATAGGACCTGGGCTCCTGGAAATCGATGATCTGTTGTTCCAGTTTCGGGCTGTTGTGAATGAAGGTGTTTCGCACCAACGCAACAACTTTACCTGTGCCCGGATCTTTGAGCAGTAATTCTAAAAGATGGGAACCTACTAATCCGGAAGCGCCGATGATGGTTACAGTACGACTCATTTTCTTTATTATTGTTATATGCAATTTGCAGTTAATGTAGACTTGAAGCCCT
>JBEISY010000477.1:0-1714 GCA_040375175.1 Chitinophagaceae bacterium | reverse complement strand
GATCTTGACATCCTTGCCCTTTAGATAATTGCTGATCTCCTGTAGTTTTCCTTTGCCGATGTATGTGCGACTATCCGGATGGGGGAGTTTTTGTGTGAACTTACGGATGGTGATGGCCCCTGCAGTTTCTGCCAGGAATGCGAGTTCATCCAGGTACTCTTTCACCTGGGTTTCTGTTTGATCCTTTCCGATCACACCAACCAATACGGCATTTTCCTCCTGGTTAAGAAGCTGTTTTTTGTCGATCAATGACGATAATTTCTACAAAAATACTACAAACCGCTTAGTGTGAGACCAATCGAGAATGGCCTCATACCCTGGGGGCCCTGGCCTTCTTTGAAGAATTCAGTAATAGCGTATGTGCCAAACACGGTGAGGTTGCCATATCCAACCCTTGCGGTTGCCGCCAGTCTGGTGCCATTGAATACCTGCTTTGCCTTTACTTTCTCGATGTAGCCACCGTTACCGTCTGCGTCCAGATCAACCTTTGCCTTGGTCTTCGCGTCCAGCAGGGTTCCCACTTTGGCACCAATAGCAAATTTGAAACCTTTGTTCATATTGGCCGGGTTGGCGGACCAGCGCAGTTCCACAGGCACTTCAAGGTAGCTTGTGTTTAATTTGTATTTTTTATATTTCGTGATGGTGTCCCTGTTGAATTCAATACGCTTGCGATTGTTAATGCTGATCGTGGTTTCATCGAAATACATATTGTCTGAACCTATACCAGGTCCGATGCCAACTGATAAGCGTGGGTTTGTTTTAAACGGAAAATCAAACATCAGGTACACATTAAAAGTGCGGCTGAATCCTTTGTTGTTGATGCTGTCTGGCGCACCTGCCCAGCCATTATAGCCAAATTGAATCATGAAGTGATCCGCAGACCGCTTACCCAGATCCACTTTGCTCCAATCGGTTTTTTTCTTAGGATCGGGATTTTCCTGCGCAACAACAATAGTGCCCGTCAACATCAAAGCCACAGCCAACAATAATGATCTCATATCAATGTTTAAAAAGTCTCCAAAGCTATCTTCTCCCCAGTTAAGGAAAGGTTAAGAAGCGGCAAAATTACTATCTTCTGCCCATGAAATCAATCTTTCTTGCAGGAGCCCTCGCCCTGGGTATTTCATCGTATGCACAAAACAAGGTGCTGGTGCAGCTGGATCCACCCCAGCCCGTGACCATCAGCAAGCATATTTATGGTCATTTTGCTGAACACCTGGGCCGATGCATCTACCAGGGGATCTATGTGGGAGACACGGCAAGGTATATTCCCAATACAGACGGCATCCGCAATGATATCATCGAAGCCCTTAAAAAGCTCAAAGTACCCGTGCTACGCTGGCCAGGAGGCTGTTTCGCGGATACCTACCATTGGAAAGACGGCATCGGCGATCAAAAATCTCGCCCATCCATCGTCAACCGCTGGTGGGGCGGTGTTACGGAAGACAACAGCTTCGGCACCCATGATTTCCTGAATTTTTGCGAACGCATCGGCGCAGCGCCCTACCTCTCCGGTAATGTGGGCAGCGGAACCGTACAGGAGTTTGCAGACTGGACCGAGTATACCAACGGGAAGCCTGGCACCAGCCCTATGTCCATCCTCCGGGAGAAAAACGGCCGCAAGGAACCCTGGAACGTAAAATATTGGGGTGTGGGCAATGAAGCCTGGGGCTGCGGTGGGAATATGACCCCGGAATACTACGCGAATATTTAT
>JBEISY010000174.1:0-4882 GCA_040375175.1 Chitinophagaceae bacterium | reverse complement strand
CTTGGTGATTACGTACAGGTTTTGGCCAGTGAGGGTTAGCGTTACATTTTTGAACGCATTACCCAGATTTCAAATCCTGTATCCATTCGTTGCGTTAGCCAGTTTCAGGTAATCGCCTTTCTCAAGGTAACGGGTAGAAGGAGCAATCGCGTTAGACAGGTTCTCGCCAGTACCAGGGATAGCAGCTGAAATATTCCTTGTACCCAGGTTACCCACGTTGATCACGGAGTTCGCTGTGTTGTTGTACAGGTAATGTCCAGCAGCACCGTTCATGTTAGCAGATGCAAAGAGCTTCTTCCATGTCAAATCTGTACTGATACCATATATCCTTGTAGGGTTGGGTGAACCTGAATAGAAAAGCTTCTCATTATCAGCATAAATGCTCTGACCAGTAGTTTTGTCGAATCCTTCAAACTTCCTCAGGTAGTAAACGTTCAACGGTTGATCTGCAACGATCAACTGTGAAGTTGCACCGGAGATACCCTGACCGTTCAGTGCACCTGTCTGATAAGAACCGTTCAGGTCCTTTACCTCATTCTGCAGGAAGGCGATGTTACCACCCAGGTTCCAGGATACATTTTCTGTCCTGATGATATTGAAATTCAGAGACAGTTCCACACCCGTATTCACGATGCTCGCCGGCAGGTTCTGCCAGATCACACCAGAAGCGGGAGCAGGAGCAACAGGCGTTGCTGCAAACAGTGGATCGGTTGTCTTCCTGTTAAACCAGTCAACGGAACCAGTGACCCTGTTGCTTGCAAAACCAAAGTCCAAACCTACGTTGACCATAGTGTTGGTTTCCCATTTCACATCAGGATTCTCAAAGTTGTTCACCGAAGTATTGTCGCCGATACCAATGGCTACAGTACGCTGAGACACACCAGAGGGGAACTCCTGGTTACCAGTTATACCCCAGCTTGCCCTGAGTTTCAGGTTGCTGATGGCTTTGCTGGAACTAACGAAACTTTCGTTAGAGATGTTCCATGCACCGGATACCGCGGGGAAAACACCATATTTATTGTTAGCACCGAATTTAGAAGAACCATCCCTACGAACCGTTCCACTCAGGATAAACCTGTCTCCGAAAGAGAACTGGGCACGTGCGAAGAGCGATTGAATCTCGCTAACCGGAGGTGCATATGAGAATATGTTCCTGTCGGCAGCTGGAGAGTTCTGCATATAATCCGTGTAATCCAATTGAGGATAATCGAAGAACCTGTTGGCTTGCATACCGCTACCTTTGAAGTCATAGCGCAGGTATTCATAACCAACTACCGCATTCATATTGATGTTCTTGGTCAATTGCGGTGTATAGCTCAAAGTATGGGTAAGGGTCTGGTTCACGGAACGGTTGTTACCGATCTGCGCAGAACCAAGGTTACCAGTGAAGTTGAGCCAGTTCCTCATAGAAGAACGCCTTTCTGCCGTGCTGTAATTCACAGCGTACAACATCCGATACTCCAAGTTCCTAAGGATCTTGTAGCTGGGTGAAATATTGGCAATAATGTTGTTGAGGCTGGTTTTATCACTATACGCAGCAATCATAGCCAGCGGATTGATTGTGGTTGCACCAAGCTGGTTGTTTACCCAGATAGAGTCATTGGGTTTCCTCAGCGGGTGCGTGGGGTTCCACTGCAGTGCCTGGCCGATCAAGCTGCCCTGGAAACCAGAGGTGTTACCGATAGGAGCCTGATCAGTAAGCGTATTACCGAAAATAATATTGAAATCAAGACCCAAACGCTTGCTTTCTGTGAATTTGAAGCTGGAAGCCAAATTTGCAGTGATCTTCTTGAAACCAGACTCGATGATGATACCTTCCTGGTTCATATAACCTACTGACAAACGATACTTGCCATTGTCGTTACCACCAGATACCGCAACGTTGTAGTTCTGGGTGAATGCGGAACGAGTGATCTCATCCATAGCATTTACATTTCCACCATAGTCTCCGGCTGTAAGGTTGTACTCTTTCAACGCAGCCCTGTAACCCGCAGCGTCCAGCACCTTGATCTGGCGAAGCATATTGGCTACACCAACCTGCGTCGTGAAATCAATTTTAGGCGCACCTGAACTACCTTTCTTGGTTGTGATTACGATAACACCATTTGCGCCACGTGAACCATAAATGGCCGTTGCAGAGGCGTCTTTCAGGATGTCCATTGAAGCTATGTCAGCAGAGTTGATGAAGTTGAGCGGGTTGTCGCCGGGTGATGAACCCAGTGCGTTATCCAAACCTGGCTGAGTGCTACCACCTGAAAGAGGAACACCATCCACAACAATCAATGGAGAATTACCGGAACGGATTGAGGAGATACCCCTGATCCTGATGGTAGATGCACCACCGGGAGCACCAGTGTTGTTGATCACCTGCACACCCGCAACCTTACCTTGGATCAGATTGTCAGGAGATGCAAATACACCCTGGTTAAAATCTTTGGCTTTAACAGAGGCTACCGCACCAGTAAGATCCCTCTTCCTTGCCGTACCATAACCTACAACCACAACCTCGTTGAGGTTGGACTGCGTGGCGGTTATACTAACATCAACAGAGGAACCGGAAATGGCAGCTTCAAGGTTGCCATAACCTACAGCAGAAATAACGAGCGTTCCCGCATCCTGGGGAACATTGATTCTGTACGTACCATCAGAGCCGGTAGAAGTGGCAACATTTGTGCCCTTCACAGTCACCGTAGCGCCGGAAACCGGAGCACCAGTGTTGTCTGTCACCTTACCCGTGATCGTACGTTGCTGAGCGAAGGTCTGTAACGCCAGCAATAGCGTAATAAGTAACGCTGGCAGTAAGCGTTTTTGGGTCATAAACAGTATTTAAGAATTAAAAGTCGCAGACTAAATTATGTATTCTTTACATATTGTTAGCAAAGCGTTAATGAATTTTTAAGCTTTAATTAAATAAAACCCCCATTTCTTCTTGCTAAATCGATAAACTCAAAAGTTGTACATAATTGCAGTCAACCCCCAAAGGGGTCGCATAGTAGGACATCTCAAAAACCTTTACTGCTGCACCATTCAATTAATAAAGTCAGAAGTCGATCCCCACAAAGGTCTTCTTCTTTACCTGGGAGTAACGGCCATGGTTAAACGTATATAATTTGCCCGGCCGGTGCGGCACGTTCTCTTCCATCTCGTCCACATCCACCAACAATCCCGTTGTAAACAACTTCTTCCGGAAATTCCGCCTGTCCAGCTTCACCCCCAGTATGGCTTCATACAGGTACTGCAATTCACGAAGGGAAAATTTATTCTCGAGGAGGTTAAAGATGATGGGCTCTTCCTGAATCTTTTTCTGCAAAGCAGCCAAACAGGTATTCAGGATCTCCATATGGTCAAAGGCCATCTCCTGGATATCGGCCACGGGATGCCAGTGTAACTCATTGGCGAGCTGCCTCAACTGGTGATGCCGGGCATTGACCAATGAAAAATATGCGGTAGACACCACCCTTCCGGCAGGGTGCCGACCCACAGAACTGAAGGTGTGCACCTGTTCCAGGTAAACATTCTCCAGACCCGTACGGTCTTTTAATACCCGATATGATGCTGAATCCAGATCCTCATCCAGTTCCACCAGATCCCCTAACAAACTCCACTTATCCTGAAAAGTTGGAAGGTCACTCTTGATCAGCAAGACTTTCAATACATTTTCATCGAATCCGAAGATTACGCAGTCTACAGATACCGCAAAGCCAAAGAAATGGCTGGTATCAACCGGCGAGCAATTAATGTTGGGCTTCTTCCTTGAAGGCGTCATCGTTGGTCTTTAAATAAGGTCGGAAAAATTATTCCACAAAATTGAAAGCAGCAAATATTATTGTGTCTAATATACACAAGTAAAATTTCAAAAGTCAAAATTCAAAAAAGACTCAGGTTTTGATTTTTGACTTTTTACTTTTGAATTTCTTAATTCCCCCATGTATACCAACGCACAAACCATTGACCTTCAGCAACTCACCAAGTCCCTGTTGCGTGAACTACCAAATATCCCGCCAGGGCAGATCCACCCTTTACGAAACCTGCTCCGGTTTCATGAATATCGATATTATATCCTCAATGACCCATTGATTTCCGATGTGGAATATGACCAGCTCTATGCTGCCTTGACGGCCATGGAACATGCTGATCCTGCGCTCATTACGCCAGACAGTCCCACCCAAAGGGTTGCGGGCGGACTCACCCCTTCCTTCCCAACGGTGCAGCACCTGGTTCCAATGCTGTCCCTTGAAAATTCTTATAATGCCGATGACCTGTTGGATTTTGATCGCAAAGCCCGGGAGCAATCCGGCCTGGACGCCATTGAATATTGCGTGGAACCCAAATTTGACGGGGCGAGTATTTCGCTGATCTATGAAAACGACCAGTTCATCCGGGGTGCCACGCGGGGCGACGGCGTAGAGGGGGAAGAGATCACCACCAACTGTAAGCAAATCCGATCTATCCCGCTCTCCGCAGGGTTTTTAGCGCTGGGCATCCAGCAGTTAGAGATCAGGGGCGAGGTGCTGATGAACAAAAATAACTTTAGGAAATACAATGAGCAAATGCTCGCCCAGAACCTGCCGCCACTCGCCAATCCACGCAATGCAGCGTCCGGGGCCTTGCGCATCAAAGACCCCAAAGAAGTGGCAAAACGGAATCTCGAAGCATTTCTCTATCACATCAGCTATGTGATCCCTGAAAAAGGGCAAACGCTTCCAAATGCATTGGATACGCATGCAGGCGCATTGCAATTGCTCTGGGATCTTGGGTTCCGCAGTCCGGAAAAGGAAAAAAAGATTTGTAGAAATATCCGGGAAGTCATTGATTACTGCACAGCATTTGAAGCGGGACGCGATGATCTTCCCTATGAAATTGATGGCATGGTGATCAAGGT
>JBEISY010000412.1:0-2406 GCA_040375175.1 Chitinophagaceae bacterium | reverse complement strand
GTGTGCTTCCACCGGCTTGGTAAACCACACCCTGTTCTTGAAGCGGAAGGTTCGGTCTGTTAATGCACCTACGGGACAAACATCGATCACATTACCAATGAAATCATTGTCCAGCGACTTCTCAATATAAGTAGCGATCTCTGAATGGTCGCCCCGGGAGAGTACACCATGCACGCGCTTGTTGGTCACCTGGTCTGCCGTGAACACGCAGCGATAACAAAGTATACAGCGTGTCATGTGCAGTTGGATATACGGACCTAGGTCGTGCTTATCAAATGTGCGGCGCTTAAACGCATAACGCGTGCCCTCCGCACCATGATCATATCCAAGATCCTGCAGATGGCATTCACCGGCCTGATCACAAATAGGGCAGTCTAAAGGGTGATTGAGCAACAAGAACTCCACCACACCTTTCCGCGCATCCACTACCCGCTCGCTGGTGATGTTTTTTACTTCCATGCCATCCATTACGGTGGTACGACAGCTCGCCACCAATTTGGGCATGGGTCTTGGATCGGCTGTGCTACCCTTGCTTACTTCCACGAGACAGGTCCGGCATTTACCTCCGGATCCCTTCAGCTTGGTATAATAGCACATCGCCGGAGGCGCAACATCTCCCCCAACCTGCCTAGCAGCCTGAAGAATGGTAGTGCCCGGCTCAACATCAATGCTGATGTTGTCTATGGTTACCTTAAACATTTTTTTCTCTTCTGCCATATAACTATTTCAATGACTACAGGTTTTCATGGTAAAAATGAACCACATCACCCCGTAGCCTGTTTTTATATCCTTGAGAAGCAAAAGCTTCAAAAATCTGCGAACGAAATTCTGCGCCTACTTCCAACTGATGAAACTCTATCATCCAGTATTTCACCCTGCCCAACCACTCCGGTGTGAGGGAAAGATCTGCCAATATCTTCCATTCTGAACCCTCAACATCCATCTTCACCAAATCCCAAGAAACACCTAACAAGCTTCTCATTGAAATCACAGGAACCGCTAAACCCTCACCCTCATCCCTCACCCTTGAATTCACGACCCCACCATCAACCAACCTCAATCTACCATCCTGCACCCCAACAGCTTCCCGATGTTTTTCCGCCTCCGGCAGGTTGTTGCAAAGCAACTGAAAACAGGTGTCATCAGGCTCATACATCACCAGCCTCTTCAGGCTTTCAAAGCGTCTTACGAAATACAACCCGGCAATTCCCTGGTTAGCACCAAGATCAAGGATGGATGTTGGTTGCAAATGAACCATCGGTTCATACACCTTATCCAGCCATACTTCTTTCAGGATAAACTGCGAAGCCGCATCGTTACACAATTTCACCCTGCGTCCCGCAAGCCCAACCACCGTTGTGGGAACACCCGGTTTAACATTGAGCATCCATTTCATTGTGCACAATGCACGGGCAACCATCTTCCGGTCTGCCCATGGCATCTTGTGTTGTAAAAGAACTTCTATGATGTCCCGCAAAGCCCGCGGGATCTTCATCCATTTCATTACGCAGGCACGTGAATGGGATCGGCATAATGCGCAAGTCCATAATTGCGCCGTTGTGCCTCTTCCGGGTTATTCACATGCCACTCAAACTCATCACGGAAATGACGAATAGCCGCGGCAACTGGCCATGCGGCAGCGTCACCGAGCGGGCAGATCGTATTTCCTTCGATCTTGCGCTGGATATCCCATAACAGATCGATATCACTCATCTTTCCTTTTCCATATTCAAGACCATGCAGGATCTTTTCCATCCAGCCCGTTCCTTCTCTGCAAGGTGAACACTGTCCGCAACTCTCATGACGGTAAAATCTTGCAAGCGTCATGGTATTGCGTACCACACACTGGTCTTCATCAAAAACAATGAATCCGCCGGATCCCATCATGGACCCTGAGGCAAAACCGCCGTCTGAAAGACTTTCATAGTTCATCATCCTCGTTTCTCCCTTAGCCGTCTTCAACAGCAGGTTCGCAGGAAGAATGGGGACCGATGAACCGCCGGGAATACAAGCTTTCAGCTTTTTCCCATTAGGGATCCCACCACAATATTCATCGCTGAAAATAAACTCTTCCACAGAGATCGTCATATCGATCTCATATACACCGGGCTTGTTGATGTTACCGCAGGCAGAGATCAGTTTGGTACCGGTTGATTTTCCTACACCGATCTTCGCATATTCTTCACCACCATCGTTAATGATGGGAACCACAGCAGCAATAGTCTCTACATTATTTACAACCGTGGGCCTGTCCCACAATCCTTTCACCGCCGGGAATGGTGGCTTGATGCGCGGATTGCCACGCTTTCCTTCAAGCGATTCGAGCAATGCCGTTTCTTCACCACAGATGTAGGCACCGGCTCCACGTTGAACGTGGATATCGCAATCGAATCCGGAGCCTTGAAT
>JBEISY010000260.1:0-3843 GCA_040375175.1 Chitinophagaceae bacterium | reverse complement strand
GGTTCTTGGGCGGCTGGGGGCGTGGGGGTCTGGGCTTTTTTTTTTTGATTATCACACTTTATCCCTTTGGTTGGTTTATTTGGGTTGGTTTATGTACGCGCTCCCCTCTCCCCCCTCCCAACTTCCACCTTCCAACTTAGAAAGGAAGGTCATCAGCCTCACCACCCTGTGGTAAATCATTATATGCGGGTGGAGGCGGCATGTCAACCGGCGCGCTCTGCATGCTTGTTTGTTCAATGCGCCAGGCGTCCAGGTTGGTGATATAGTTGGTGTTACCGTTTTTCTCCCATTTGGTGCCTTTGATATTGAAATGCACTTTGATCTGATCTCCGATATTAAAGCGGTCAACCAGAGACGTGCGGTCCTGGATGCTCTGGAACTTGATATAGTTGTTGACCGTACGGCCACCGATATCTTCCGTAGTTTCTATCACAAACTCCCTTGTGCGGAAGGTTTCTGTCCTTTGTACGGTATCAAATTTGGCAACCAGTTTTCCGGTGACGTCAAAACCCATTGTTGAAATAATTTTGCCAAAGGTACCGCTATAATTTAGGAAGCCGGGGGGGATAGAAAAAATCTTTTTTAGCGGTCGATTTGAATACCTTCAATAAACATGAAAAGGAGATTCGTAACGCACCTGATGATCCTGCTGGTACTGGTGTCTTGCCACACCAGTTATCACCCTTCATCTGTTGCCTATAAAGATTATTCTATCGAAGGGATCACCAACCAGGATCCATTGTATAATAATTACCTGAAACCATTCCGGGACAGCATGGAACAGCGGATGAACGAGACCTTGGGTGTGGCCGCCAAACGGATGGATATCAAGCGGCCGGTGACTACCCTCGGAAATTTCCTGGCGGATGCATACCTGACCATGACGCTGGAGAAGCTGGGCGTAAAAGCGGACCTGGCGGTGATGAATATGGGCGGTATCAGGAAGCCCTATGTGGAACCCGGCCCCATCACCAGGGGGATGGTTTTTGAGATCATGCCATTCGACAATACGATCACTGTGGTGACGGTGAAAGGGGATCTTTTAGTGAAATATATCGAAAGCACCATGGCTGATGGCGGGGGCGTTTCGGGATTAAGCTTCCGGGCAGATGGCAAATTCGTGAAGGATATCCGTATTGACGGAAAGCCGGTTGATCCCGTGGCAAGCTATGCCCTGGTTACTTCGGATTATGCTGCCAGCGATAGCCGGATGGCCTGGTTTTTTGATGCAGGCAAGAAACAACAGTTCAATTATCTGATGCGGGATTGCATCATGGATTATATCATCAAAATGGGCAAAGAGGGCAAACCCATTGGCGAGCAACTCGAAAATCGGATCACCAATGACAAGTAGAAGATCATTCATCAGGTCTACCGCAATGACGGGCGCCTCTTTTTTAGTGTCGCACCCGTTATTGTTTGCGGCCGAGAGACCGAAAAGCAGGAAACTGACCATTTTGCATACGAACGATGTGCACAGCAGGCTCGATCCGTTTACAGATGGCAGCAATGCCGGTAAGGGGGGCGTGGCGGCAAGGGCGGCACTGGTGTCAAGAATCAGGCAGGAGGAAGCGAATGTATTGCTGTTGGATGCAGGTGATATATTCCAGGGGACTCCCTACTTTAACCTCTATAAAGGGGAGCCGGAACTGAAGGCGATGAGCATGATGAAATATGATGCAGGTACCATCGGGAACCATGATTTCGATGCAGGTATTGAGAACCTGGCAACACAGTTGAGCAGGCATGCCAGCTTTCCCATGATCAACTGCAATTATGATTTTTCCGGAACGCCAATGGAGTCATTGAACCGCCCATGGATGATCATTAAAAAAGGTGATTTGAAAATTGGGATTACAGGTGTGGGAATTGAGATGGAAGGACTTGTTGGAAAAGGACTTTTTGGAACTACGAAATATAACGATCCGGTGTTGAAAGCGAATGAGATATCCACAATGCTTAAGGAGAAAAAAGGATGTGACCTGGTGGTATGTTTGTCTCATTTGGGTGATAAGTACAGGGATGAGAAAATCAGTGATGAGCTTTTGGCACAACGTTCCACGCACATAGACCTGATCATTGGCGGCCATACCCATCAATTCTTTGAAAAGCCACGCCAGTACAAGAATACAGCGGGTGAACTGGTGTTGGTGAATCAAGTTGGCTGGGGTGGGTTGCAGCTGGGGCGTATCGACTTTGATTTCACAAAAGGAAGGGGTAGAATGAGTGGGGACGCGGCTCCGCTTGTAATTGAAAAATATTAGAGAATAAAAAATTTTTTTTCACTAATTGCTGTTCTATATTCGCTACCCTTTTTGAAAGAAATACACCAAAAATTATTTCTACAAAAAGGCGTAGTGAAGTCAGGAAAAAAAACTACTTTCAGAAAGCGATGAAATCAACAGCATATATCACTTCGTTATACGCTTTGCGATAACGAGTGAAATGTTTCTCACCGCAACTTCAGTAGCTGACAGACCTCACCACAAATAGTAATGAACCTCATCCTTTGAAAACGTACTGATCATTAGTTTCGATAACCAATTTGATAATTGCTTAAGGTAGAATGGAGAAAACTCACGATAAGGTCTGGACTAACTGCTTGGAGATCATTAAGGACATCGTGGAGTGGCAACATTTTAAAACATGGTTTGAACCCATCCGGCCGGGTGCGCTGAAAGAGAAGGTTTTGACCATACAGGTGCCCAGTCAGTTCTTCTTTGAATATCTGGAAGAACATTATGTGAACCTGCTGGCTAAAACGCTGAAGCGAGAGTTAGGTAAAGAGGCGAGGTTGGAGTACAGGATCATGGTGGATAGTGGGAATGGAAAAGAGAAGCCCCTCACGATGGATGTTGCCGGTAACGGATTTAAAACATTCAGTAACCAGGAAATGGACTTTCCGCTCGTCATTAATAATCCGGTTAAGAATCCATTTGTGATTCCCGGTCTGAAGAAAATGCAGATCGATTCACAGTTGAATCCTATCTACAGCTTTGAGAGCTTTGTGGAAGGGGATTGCAATAGGGTATCCCGCCGTGCCGGAAAGACGGTTGCTGAAAAGCCTGGTGCTACTTCTTTTAATCCATTGGTGATCTACGGTGGGGTGGGATTGGGTAAAACCCATCTTGCCCAGGCCATCGGCAATGAAGTAAAGCGCTCGCATCCCAATAAGGTAGTGTTATACGTCAGTTCTGAAAAATTCATCAATCAGTTCCAGGATCATAGTCGCAATAATGCCATCAATGATTTTATCCATTTTTACCAATTGATTGATGTCCTGATCATCGATGATGTTCAGTTCTTCAACAGGGCGGAAAAAAGCCAGGATGCATTCTTTGCGATCTTTAACCACCTGCACCAAAGCGGTAAACAGTTGATCCTCACCTCTGATAAACCGCCGAAAGATCTGGAAGGGGTTCAGGAAAGGTTGTTGAGCAGGTTCCGTTGGGGATTAAGTGCTGATCTTCAGGTACCTGACTATGAAACACGTATCGAGATCCTCGAGAAGAAGATGCGTAATGACGGGTTAGACATGCCCAAAGAAGTTGTAAAGTATATCGCATATAATATTCAAAGCAATGTGCGGGAGCTGGAAGGTGCATTAATTTCCCTTTTGGCACAATCTTCGCTTAATAAGCGTGAAATAGACCTGGACTTGGCGAAGAAAGTACTCCGTAATTTTGTGAAAACCTCTTCAAAAGAGATCACCATCGACACGATTCAGAAGATGGTATGCTTGGGGTGAGACGTGAACGGCCGCGGCTCGATGGGAGTGAGCCTTAACTAGCTAGCTAAGGTCCTATAGGGCTTGACAATTAGATGCGGGACACACAGATCTGC
>JBEISY010000230.1:0-4080 GCA_040375175.1 Chitinophagaceae bacterium | reverse complement strand
TTTTTTAGATGTACAAAACGACAAAGCTTAAAAACCCCATTGATCGCTATGATTAGCCTGTTTCACGAAGTAAGCCAGCAGTGTAGTAAACTGACTACGGAGAGATACAGTACCTCTTTCAGCAGTGCCATCCGCATGCTTCATGAAGACCTACGCACACCCATCTATAACATTTATGGGTTTGTTCGCTTTGCCGATGAGATCGTAGACACTTTCCATGACCATGATAAACAGGATCTGTTAAATGCATTCAAGAAGGAAACCTACGATGCCATCGCCAGGGGCATCAGCCTGAATCCCATCCTCCACAGCTTCCAGATAACAGTCAATAAATACGATATTGATCCGGAGCTGATCGAAGCTTTTTTCAAGAGCATGGAATTTGACCTTTCCCGCCAGCAGTATGACCACGAAGGGTACAAAGAATATATCTACGGTTCCGCTGAAGTGGTGGGCCTGATGTGTCTCTATGTTTTTTGCGAGGGAAACAAGCAACAATACGAGGAGTTGGTTCCCCATGCCCGCTCCCTGGGTGCCGCATTCCAGAAGGTGAATTTTTTGAGGGATCTGAAGGCCGATTACCAACAACTCAACAGGATGTATTTCCCAGGGGTTGACTTTGGTAACTTTACCAAATGCATGAAAGATGGCATTGAAGAAGATATCGCCAATGATTTTCACCATGCATACGAAGGCATCATCAAACTGCCTTTAAAGTCCCGTTTCGGTGTATACGTTGCCTATAAATATTACCTGAGCCTGTTCCGGAAGATCAAGAAGACACAACCGGAGCGGTTCATGGTAGAGCGCATCCGGATTCCCACTTATGCAAAAGCCTGGGTAGCTGCCAAGGCCATGGTAAGAACACAATTGAATATTTTATAATCCGGATTCGTTATCCGGCACCTTCCGTCTTTTTTATGGATTATGTTGTTTTGGTTGACGAGTCTGATCAGCAAGTTGGCGTCATGGAAAAAATGGAAGCCCACGAGAAAGCATTGCTTCACAGGGCCTTTTCTGTATTTTTGTTCAATGCCAGCGGTGAAATGCTTTTGCAGCAAAGAGCCCTTTCCAAATATCATTCCGGCGGTCTATGGACCAATGCCTGTTGCAGCCATCCCCGGCCCGGCGAATCCAATATGGAAGCCGCAAAAAGGAGAACTTTTGAGGAATTAGGCATTTCTCCATCAATCCGGCACGCTTTTTCCTTTACCTACAAAGCCGCATTTGATAATGGGTTAACAGAACATGAATATGATCATGTTTTTGTGGGGCAACATAATGGCGAGGTTCAACCAGCCCCTGCTGAAGTATCTGCAGTCTGTTATAAATCCATGGATATCATCAGGAAAGAGTTGATCACGGATCCCCATATCTACACGGCCTGGTTTAAAATTGCCTTCCACCAGGTGGAAGAACACATTGAAAGCATAATCTAAGGGCATGCAATCACCTTCGGCAGTGGTCATCGGTTCCGGTGTGGGAGGACTTGCGGTGGCGATCCGCCTCGCTGTGAAAGGATATGCAGTTACGGTATATGAGAAGAATGCTTCCGCCGGTGGCAAACTGGATCTGTTTGAAAAAGATGGATACCGTTTTGACGCGGGCCCCTCGTTGTTTACCCAGCCCCAACTGATTGAATCGCTGTTTGCCCTGGCCGGCGAACCCATCGCTCCATATTTTCAATACTCTCCTGTGCCATTGGCCTGCCGCTATTTCTGGGAGAATGGAAAATCAGTAGATGCTTTCACCCACCCAGACAGCCTCGCGCGTGAACTGAACCAGAAGCTAGGCGAAGATCCGGAGAAGGTTAAGAAGTATCTGGAACGAGCCGATAAAGCCTATGCAAGTATCGGCACACTGTTTCTCGATCATCCGTTGCACCGATCAGCCACCTGGCTAAACCGGAAACTACTCCCAGCCATTTCGGCTACCCGTTTACGTTATCTCACCAGTACCATGCATGGCTTTAACAGATCCTGGTTTAAGTCGGCCGAAACCGTTCAGCTTTTTGACCGCTTTGCAACATATAACGGAAGCAATCCTTACCAGGCTCCGGCCATGCTCACCATGATCCCGCATCTTGAACACAATGAAGGCGTGTTTTATCCCAAGGGCGGAATGATCTCCATTCCAAACGCGTTGTACCAGTTGGCCCTGAAGAAAGGCGTTCAATTTGTGTTCAATGCCAGGGTTGAAAAGATCATCCACCAGGAAAACAAAGTGCAGGGAGTACAAGTTGGCGGAAAGCAAGTAAAGGCTGACCTGGTAGTGAGCAATATGGATGTGTATTATGTCTACAAGGAATTGCTGAAAGATGAGAAAGCTACGGCGAAGGTACTGAAGCGGGAACGCAGCAGTAGTGCACTCATTTTTTATTGGGGTATCCGTAAATCATTTCCAAAACTCCACCTGCATAATATCTTTTTCTCTGAGAACTACAAGGCCGAGTTTGAACATCTGTTTAAACTCCAGCGGATGTATGATGACCCTACGGTTTATATCAACATCACTTCTAAAATGGAGGCCGGATTTTGTCCGCCAGGCCATGAGAACTGGTTCGTGATGGTGAATGCGCCTGCAGCGTCTGGGCAAGACTGGCCCGCCATGATCAACAGAACGAGGACCCTTATCCTACAGAAACTGAAGCGTATGCTGGGGGAAGATATCGCCACGCAGATCGCCACAGAGATCATTCTTGACCCAACCGGTATTGAAAAACACAGCTTGAGTTACAAGGGATCCTTATATGGTACCAGTTCCAATGAAAAGCTGGCCGCTTTTTTACGGCATCCCAATGATTCAAGTTCCCTCAAAGGTTTGTATTTTACGGGAGGTAGCGTGCATCCGGGTGGAGGCATACCCTTATGCCTGAAAAGCGCACAGATCGTGGCGGGTATGGTATCTCCGTAAACACTGCTACCGGTAAAACCCAGGAAAATATGCGTAGACTCTTCCTTGCCATTGCCGGGCTTCTGGCCTTCAGCTGCGTTTCTGCACAGAAGGAATTTCAAAAGAAATTGCAAACCCAGCTGATCATGGTGGATGATGGCGGAACCATTGACCTGGAAGAAGGTAAGTTTACTATTGATGGCACCCTCTCTATGGAAGGGAAAAAGCATGTCACCATCCGTGGCAAGGGCATCGGTAAAACCATTCTTTCCTATAAAGGACAACAATCTGGCGCGGAAGGCATCCGCATTTCCAATGCAGAAGACATAACCCTCGAGGATCTATCTATTGAAGATGCCAAAGGCGATTGTATCAAGACGATGGACGTAAAAGGGATCACCTTCCGAAGGGTATGGGCAGGATGGACGGGCAAGATGAGTGAGAAGAATGGGTCCTATGCGTTGTACCCCGTGATGTGTGAAAAAGTATTGATCGAGGAATGCACGGCCCGTGGTGCATCCGATGCCGGTATTTACGTGGGACAGTCCAGAAATATCATCGTCCGTAATTGTAAGGCCTTTGAAAATGTTGCCGGCATTGAGATCGAGAATTCATGGGATGCTGAAGTGTACAACAACGAAGCCTACAACAATACCGGCGGAATCCTCGTCTTTGACCTGCCTGATCTCAAACTCAAGAAAGGTGGCAACTGCAAAGTGTACAACAATGTGGTGAGGGATAACAATGCCGTCAATTTTGCACCGAAGGGAAACATCGTTGGAAAAGTTCCCCAGGGAACCGGCATCCTTTTGCTGGCGTCTACTAACGTGGATGTTTACGGAAACAAAGTGATCAACAACCGGACGGTTCCCACAGGCATTATCAGCTATTACATCACAGAGAATCCCCTCAATGATTCATCGTACTATCCTTATCCTACGGCCATAAGGATATACGATAATGAATATTCCAAGGAGCGTCGCCGGGCCACGATGAAGGGGAGGATGGGGAAAATGTATCGGTTCAAACTGAAGTTTGGCAAGGATGTACCGGATATTGTGTACGATGGCATTCTCGATGAGAAGCTTGCTGTGAACAACAAGTATCCTGCAGACAAAGCCATCTGTGTAAAGAACAACAAAGGCGCTACTTGGGCAAACCTCGATGCCGCCAATGATTTTAAGAACA
>JBEISY010000402.1:0-2497 GCA_040375175.1 Chitinophagaceae bacterium | reverse complement strand
TCAAAGTTTTTGAAGCGTATATGTCGCCCGGGTCTGTCTCCGAACTAGTACATTTTTTCATTGCTCCCTATGAGAAGGAAATGAAAGTGAACGATGGCGGTGGCGTTGATCATGAGGAGGAAAATATTGAAGTGTTGGAACTCCCATTCACTAAGGCTTTGGCGATGGTGGCCAGTGGCGAGATCAGGGAAGGGACGACCATCATGTTGTTGCAGCACCTGCAGATCAGTGGACTGATGGCTTCATAAGTACTAAATAGATCTTGTGGTATGACAGATAAACTCAGGCTATGGCTAGGCTTGATGGTGGCGCTCCTCGGTGGCTTGTTCATTGGGTGGATCGATGAGTCTATGCGTTGGAGCGACAACGCGCGGGTTGGATTTTGCCTCGTTGTTTTTGCGGCAGCCGGTGTTTTCATCGCACGTCAAAAGCCCTGGCTGGTGGCATTGTTGGTTGCCATTTGGGTTCCGCTGTTGCCAGCTTCTGAGATCCTGCATTGGAAGCCATGGCTTGCATTGATTCCCGCAATGATCAGTGCATATATAACTCACCTGGCCGTAGATCGGCCTGATTTAGTAGTATAGGTTATCTTCGGCATCATGTTGTCACTGGAAGGTATTGGTAAATTAAAGGATGGTAAGCCCATTCTCACGGGGATCAGTTTTGTGCAGGAACCATTCCAGCATATCGCGATCGCCGGGGAAACCGGTTCTGGTAAAAGCACTTTACTGAAGATCATCGCCGGACTGGTTCAGCCTGATGAGGGCCTCGCAAAATTGAACGGCGAGAAGATCAAAGGTCCGGATGACCAGCTGGTCCCCGGTCACAAAGGTGTGGGCTATCTTTCACAGCATTTTGAACTGCGCAACAACTATTGGGTGCACGAGATCCTTAGCTATGCTAACCGACTCACCAAAGCTGAGGCTGAGAAAATTTATGCCATTTGCCAGATAGATCATTTAATGAACCGACGCACCCATGAACTTTCTGGTGGCGAAAAGCAACGCATAGCAACGGCGAGGTTGCTGATCAACGATCCGGTGCTTCTTTTGCTGGATGAGCCCTTCTCCAATCTTGACCTCATCCATCGGAGCATGATGAAGACCGTGATCGCAGACATTACCGAACAGCTGAAGATCACCACTATCCTTGTTTCGCATGAACCCGCAGATATATTGCCCTGGGCAAGCCAGCTCATGTTGTTGAAAGACGGTCGGGTGATTCAACAGGGAAAACCAAAGGATGTGTATCGATGTCCTGTTGACCAGTATTGCGCGGGGCTGCTCGGCGCGTACAATCTGTTGTCTGCAAAAGAAGCACAGCGCTTGTCGGGCGCGGAAAAGACGCTTTGGAAAAACGCACCCGTCATGATCAGGCCGGAAGATCTGCATGTTAGCGATGGTGGTGAGGAGATGACCATAGCGCGATATGAATTTATGGGTGCGCAGCATCTGTATCAACTGGACTGGCAAGGGAAACGGATGATGATGTTGATGGAAACCGACTTATATGCGGTTGGCGAAAAGATTGGTGTGTCTGCTTCTTTGTCGTCTTTTTGGTCCTTCCCGGCAGACAATTAGTACCTTGTATTATTCTTCCATTACAAAAATAAGGTTGTGGGTCAAACATTTGCCATGATGGCGCTGGTGGTTAAAGACTATGATGAGGCCATCAATTTTTATACAAAAAAACTAGGTTTTCAATTGCTGGAGGATACGGTACTTTCCGAGGTAAAACGTTGGGTGAGGGTTCAGCCATCTGGTGGCGGTGCTGAGATTTTACTAGCGAAAGCAGCCAATGCCCATCAGGAAAGCAGGGTGGGTGACCAGACGGGTGGACGCGTTTTTCTTTTTATGCATACCGATGATTTTGATGCATACTATGCACAACTCCTTGCGAATGGTGTAACCATCATTCGTCAGCCAAGCGTTGAGTCATTTGGCAAAGTTTGTGTGTTTGCGGACCTGTATGGGAATCTCTGGGACCTCATCGGTAAATAATCATTTAATGTTGGAACAACTGCAATTGCGAGAAGCCGAATGGCGTGATCTTCCAGAGATGCTGGTGCTGTTTCGGGAATCGATATTGCAGGTGAATACCGCGCATTATTCTGCGGAGCAATTGCAAGTATGGGCTTCCGCTGCAGATCACGGAGATCGATGGGCGAAGAAAATGCAGGAACAATACGTATTTGTGGCCACGCTTGATGAGCGGGTTGTTGGCTTCGGGTCACTGCGTCAGGATTATATTGATCTGTTGTATGTACACAAGGATCACCAGGGGCAGGGTATTGCGGGCAGGATTTATGAAGTACTGGAATCGCGAGCCAGGTATCTGGGTATGCAGGCGCTTGCGACGGATGCCAGTGCATCGGCCAAACCATTTTTTGAATCCAAAGGATTTGTGTTTGTGGCTACCCGGAATTATCTTTTACATGATGTTGCCATCAGCAACAGCAGAATGATCAAATCATTGCATTAGGTTCATGCAGAATAGC
>JBEISY010000075.1:0-7436 GCA_040375175.1 Chitinophagaceae bacterium | reverse complement strand
TTTTAATGTTCCTGAGCCTGGCACTTAAATGTGTGAAGTTGATGGTGCCCAGGCTATTGGTCTTGTCATTGAACTCTTCATACGTAAGGTCTCCATCAATGATCCTCAGGCTGTCCAGGTGTATTCTTTGCTTAAGCTTTTCTAACATATCCACCGGTAAGGGCTTGATAATCCCTTCCTGAAAAGGCAGCCTTTTATCTTTATAAATATGAATCGATGGATGATTGATCTCTATCTGTCCGGCATAGTACAATGAGTCAGCCGAAAGACGGTCAATGTCGAAGTTCCTGATCCTGATCTTTCCGGTAACTACCTGCATGTAATCTTTCTGCCACTGTTGCATCCGGTTGAAGGAATCGCGGTCCATAGAAGGATGAAACACCAACGAATCGATACTGATGGTTTTGTTGCCGTTGGTGAATCCTATGTTGAATACCTCAAGATGTGTTTTGTCATCGATCTTCTTAAAATTAATATCCCCCGCGTGAAGACTGGGATTATCTTTCATCCTGCGTAAGACATGCCCTGCCGAAAGACTGTCAAGCAGCAAATTGCTTCCGCCAAGACTAAATCCGTTCACCTCGATCTCCTTACCTTTTTTATTGACAAGATGAAGGTTTAACTTAAGGCCATCGATGTTTTTAATATTCGCGTGTAACAAGTCCTTGTCTTCTCCTTTCCCTTTTACGAATTTTTCAATATCAATATTCAGATGACCCTCTGTAGTAAAAAGTTGAAGACTATCGTTCACATTCAGTTTTAGCTGATTGCTCTTTACGCTTGTTTCCCCAAGACTGATCAGCGTATTGCCGATGTCTTTTGAAAAATCTTTCAGGCTTATATCCATTTTACCTGTATTCACGTGCAAACTTTTTTTCCCGTTCTGCTGGTGAATATCAAAGGTTCCCTCGGTGATCTTCAATGATCCCAGTTGGAATGACGGTGGTTTTTTGTCTTCCCGATTTTTACTTTGTGCCCCGGATACCAGTCTTGCGGAAACAACCGGCTGATCCATTTCCAGTGAAGGGATGATGGGATATTTTTTTTCGAAGGTCTGTGCAATGGAAGGAATAAACCGGATGGAAGGAACTGTTGCTTTAATGATATTGCCATTACGGTCTATCGAAATTCTTACATCCGTCATAGAAGAGGCTTGTTCGTCGATGATCTTGATAGGGCCCGTTCTTGCCATCACTCCGGGAGTTTGCAACAGGAGGCTGTCCATATCCAGTTTAAAACCGGTGATATTTACTTTCTCATCATTCACACTGATGCCCCTGCCTTCTACCAGATTAATATGCGTTTTAACGATCATGCTGTCTCCCCGGGTCAAGTCTATTTTGATATCCCTGCCCCTGAAAAGATTCAATTTTATTTTGGGAAGATCAAGGGCTTTTTTGCCTTCCTGGTTTTTCCCTTTCTGTGGCCTTAAGTGAAGGCTGCCGTAAGAGAAAGTGATCGAGTCAACAGATACCTCGTTGAAGCTGTCATCAAAATGGTAGTTATGGATCTTGATGTCTTTTGCATGTGATCGTGCTCCCGATGACGGATTGTCCAGATTCAAATGTTTCGCTGCTATCAATCGGTCTTTTCCCCGGATTTCTCCGTCAGAGAAGTTCACATTGTAATCGCCTGCCCTGATGTGAAGTGAGTCAAACCGCACAACGCCAATCGATCTGCCCATGATTTCATAGGTTGATGCATCAAACATTTCGTCAAGGGAAATTACAGAGTTGAATCCATACACGGTCATCCGCTTGTTCTTATCCGTTACGGATTGCATTTAAATGGAGCTTTTCCGGACGGTGATTTTTTCCAGATCAATGGATTTGTGCAGACTGGCGATAATCTGACGTAGTGGTTTTGGTCTTTCTGCTTTTTTCGTCTTCGGAACAAAATTGTTAATGACCATTGCATTTTCAAGAAGCAACTCATCGGCCTTTAGTTTTTTCTCACTGAGCAGATGATCAAAGCTGATATTTTTCAGCTGAAAATTGGGTACCGTCAACCATTTCTGTGCTCTAGACTTATTGGAAGCTGAGGGAGAAATCCTGAAGTTGATCAGGTTGATGGATCTGTTGACGAAGATCACACTGTCAAAGTTGATGTTGTACAAGCTGTCACTGGTTACTTCAGTATAATTCTTGATCGCAAAACTCACCCTGTCAATGGATATGGGTTTCTCTGCTGAACTGTCTAGCCGTATACCGATGGCTTCAAAGTCGTTACCCGATGAATGGAAAGGATTGATTTTATCTCTATTTCGGGTAGTGATATCGAAAGTGCTGTTTCTTAGACTAAGGTACCGGATGTCTATTTTTCCGGTGATCCCGGTAATGCGTTTTTCTATTGATAGATGTGATGCCTGCTGTTTGTTGGCCTTAGGGCTGATATCCAGGCCCATTTTAATGGTTGGATCGAGGCAGATCAATGAGTCAATACGCAGGATGCCGGAATTGTGGAGCAACCAGAAATCCAGGTTGTACATCCTGAACTGCCTGAAGCCTGCTTCGATCTGGCCAAGGGTAGTGTCTTTTGCTTTGCCGACAAACGAGAAGTCAGAGATGGTGATCAGCTTCTCTTCGGTATCAAGATTGAGTCCGTTAAATTTTAGCGTATAGTTACCCTCCGGGAAGTTGATCTCTTGTTTACCGGTATTGAGTTGAAGGCGCCCTGCCCGTAGTTTATCTTCTACTTTAGCGCTGGTATCTGCGGTCATGGAAAGATCTCTTGCAGTGAAATTGACACCACCGATGTTGATGGTGGTTTGGTTGGGCGAGAGTTTTATCAGGGTCACCTTGCCATTCATCAAGCCAAATCTTTTGATCTGCATTTCCTTGGCGATCTTCTGCAGTGCCAGATAGATATTTCCGATCTCAAAATGAACCGCTTTGTTACCTTCCTGTTTTTTTTTCTTGAACGATGGATTTACCTGAACATGCGGGTCCTCGGCAACGAGGAAATCAATTTGTAATTTCTTACGAAATAAGAAATCTGTGATGGAATTGATCTGCAGACCAAGATATTTGAACTGGATGTCATAGATCTTATTTTTGCCGATGGAATCCAGAAAGATCAGTTGGGTATTGGACAGGTCAAGACGGGTTGAGGGGAAAAGGTTAAAGCGTACCCGGCCTATCTTGATATCAACTTTGCCATCGGTTTGATCTGATACAATATTCTGAATGATCTCTTTGGCCCGATAGGCAAATATGAGGTGTACGATCAAGTAAAGCGCCAGCAGTGTTATGACTACATACACTGATATGCGTAGAAACGTATTCTTGATATATTTTTTCAGCACCCCTTGATTTGCTCCACTTATTTATTTGTTGCCCAGGCTGAATGAATAGCTGAGCAAAAGTTGAATACCTTTTGATACCATGGTTCCCTTACCCCTGGTGCCTTGCAGCAAATTTCCTTCGGTTGGATTTTCGAAGCTTGCCGGTTGAGGAAAATCACTATTGATGCCATAGTTGAATCTGAGTCCTAAGGTAAGCGCACTTGATTTGAATTCTCTTTGGTTGCCGATAGTAAAATGCCAGTTGTCCCATTTTTTAACAGCCAGGTCATTACCCTTGGCATTTGGATCAAAATCAGTGTAATGCTGATCATTCCGGAAAGACATTAAGAGCCTGCTGTTTTTCAGTTCAATGTCTGCAGCGATAGAAGCATTCACGACGGTTCTATTGGCACTCCTTACGCTAAGTGCTGTGGTGGTCAGAAAGACATTGTCTGGCGTGGGAGGCTGTACAAAGGAAGCTGTTCCCGGATCCATGACGGTATAGTTGCTTATGGCGGCATACCAACTTACGGAGCCATAGAGTCTACAATGGCTGAAGGCCCTGGATGCACCGAGGGCTACGTTTAAAGGATATTTGTATTTCGCTTTGATATCTTCAATTTGCCCGTTGGCAAGAAAACTTCTTCGTTTCACACTAGGATCCTGTGAAAGCCTGTAGTTAGACAGTGCGTAATCTGCCAGGATTTTTCCGCTTCCAAATATGCCGAGGGTTGGAGAAGTGATCACCAGCCCAAGATCCCAATGGGCCGTTTTGTAGGTAAAACCCAGTTTGGTAAAAGCTGATAGCGCATTGTATTTGGCATAGTAATCAAGGTTTACCCCAACCAGGTCTATGGTAGCTCCCGAGTTGGGATCAGGGATGGCGTAGGCGGCGAAGGATTCGCGGGACTCCATCGATCTATATAAAAAAGATTGTGAAAGGCCGATGTTGATGTGTTCCGATACCTGCCAGCCTAGGCCGATGGCTGTGGTGAATTCGTCTAAACGATTATCAAGTGAGTACTGCGCAAGATAATTTTCATTACCGGGGCTTTCTACGTCGTTCACCAGATTGAGTTTACTTTCCGTCCGATCTGAAAAACTCAGCTTATCTGTATTGGCATGGTACAATGCATAACCGAAGGTCATATTTTTCTTTGCATTCTTCGGTTTGAAAACGCCGGAAGCCATGCTGGGCAACACATTCAGGTTGCTGTTCTTGACGGTAAAACCCTTTCCAAGACCGTCTTTGAACGTAATGTTGTTAAAGCCCACCATATTGGTGTTGAAGTTGAAGCTGGAGGATTTTGCTTCAGCCAGTGTAGCAGGATTTATGATCACGGCAGACTGATCTTCAAACCTGCTCATACCCGCATTAAACAGGATAGAATTGCGGGAACCATATTGCATCCACGCATAATGGTTGTCCTGGGCCTGGATCTGGTGAACAATACCGAACAAACAAAGTACGGCAACGGTTGTTTTGAAAAGCTTTTTCATATTAGTTCTGGTATCTTCAACAATGTACATATTTTCATTGCGGAAAACACGATGGGGTAAAAATTAAAAAAGGTCCCCAGATTAACATCTGGAGACCTGAAGATTTAGGGTTGAAGAAATTTATTTAGCCCTGACGGATAGAGAAACCCTGCGGTCTTTGATCCGGTCAACTTCCGGTGCATCCGCCGGATATTTTGCAAATTCAGAACCATAACCTTCTGCACCTTCCACTTGTGCACCAACACCTGCATCTTTCAGTGCGGCTGCAACGGCAGTAGCTCTTTCGCCAGACAGTTTCTTGTTGGCAGCTTCATCACCTACTTTGTCCGTGTATCCACCAACTTTGATTTTTGCATTTGGAAAGGCTTTGAGGATCTGTACAATATTGTCAACCTCTTTTCTGCTTTCCGGTACGATCTCAGCAGTACCGAATTTGAAATTGAGGTCATTGAAATCAAACCAGTTGTCTTTTCCTGGCAGTGCGGCAGGATCATTCAGGAAGGCAACCAGCAGGTCTTCGATACCACCTTTGTATGCATCCAGTTCAACACCGTTGGGTAGTTTAACTTTCAGTGCTTCCTTAACTACGTTGACCACTTCTTTCCTAACTGTAGTATCCTGAACTACTGGTGCAACTGTTTCTTCTTTTTTTGCACCGCAACCTTTCATCAACCAAAGCAGCAGGATGATACCAGCCGCTGCCGTAAGCAATAACGGAAGGAGGTTCCTGTTTTTCTTTGGTTCAGGTGTATGATGGTGTTCAGGTGTATGACGGTGGGTAGCCGCAGTATGGGCTACAGGAGCGGGATCAAAGAATTTAGAAATGTTTAAACCGCTTGGAACAGCAGAATGAACCGAACCTTTCATACCATTCAGTAGAGAAGACACAGCACCGGGTGTGGCGTTATTGTCTCCAATGTATTTTCCGAGTGCAGCCAGTGCCACGGGTACTACGGATCCGAAGAGAGACGATGTTGTTGAGCCTTTCAGGCCAGTGAATGAAGAAACCGCATTGGCTACCCCTCCAAACTTATCTCCAAATAATCCTGAGATCAGTGATGGCCCGATAGACGGCACGCCCCCTCCGCCAGAAGTGAAGGAACTGGATAGGTTGTTAAGAATTCCGCTATCATAGGCTGTTTTTGCAAGTGTGATCACCGAATTGGTATTACCAGATTCCGCCTGATTGATGATCCCGGAGAGTGACGCTGGAATGATGGCATCCAGGCCTTTGCTAACTGTGTTTTTATCCTCACCCAGAAATGACGATGCCTGGTTGAGCATATCGTTGTTAAAATAGCCTTTTACGAGGCCTAGCAGATCTAATGACATAAAAGTTGATTTAGATGGTTATGGAACAGGCCGCTAAGATGGTTCATTTCGAAAACACATAAAGACTTTATGCAAGGCTTTTTGTATCGTATTTTATGAAGTTTGTAATTATTTATTACTGGCTCAGGTGGAATTCCACCCTGCGATTCTTCGCTTTTCCTTCTTTTGTAGCGTTGTCTTCGATGGTTTTATCCTGGCCAAATCCCGCTGCGCTCGGTCGCTCTCCGGCCGCTTTCTTGCTCACCAGGTAGCTCTTCACGGCATTGGCGCGGCATTCTGAAAGGCTTTGGTTCTTTTCAGCCTTACCGGTATTGTCTGTATGACCCTATACCTCGATGGCGATTTTCACGTCAGGATACTCTTCATTGAGGATCTTCACCAGCTTATTCAACTCCGTCTTGGCACCCGTGGTCAGCGTGCAGCTTCCGCTCACAAACTGAACCGCTGCTGCGTTGAAGTTGATCTTGGGGCAACCACCGGTCTCCGCAGGACCTTCAATGGTGGGGCATTTATCCTGCTCGTTATTGATGCCGTCTTTATGCGAAAGGCGTCACGCGTGGGGGGACATTTCGAGTCCAGCTTTACCGCAAATACTGGTACCGGTGAAGTTAGATTTTTCGTTGTTGTTTTTATCTTTAATGCCCATCAGAAAATCAAACTGTGGACCTGCGGTGATCGCGAAGTTTTTTCCGATATCCAGCTTGAGAAGAATGGGCACCGAAAGATGATCTGCACTTCCATTATCCAGCAATGTGCCGATGGATTCTGAATTGTAGACGTAGTGATTGTTGATCAATTGTGGCTCTAAGGAGAACGATTTACCCAGTGGAATATTCAACCAGCCCCCAGCGCCCCATCCAAACTTCATTTTATAGTTGAGGTTCTGGTTTCCGACGACAGTGAATTTGGTACGGTTGGCTGCACCCAGCAGGAAAAATGCGACAAAATGGTCTTTTCACTTGACAGAATTTTGGTTAAGAAAGGTTGTTTAAGAGATGTTGTTGCAAAATGGGGTCCAGAAATCTTATGTAACAGATGCTGTGCGAATCCTGGCGCACAAAAGGACCGTAAGCATAAAAACTTAAAAAGGATACGCAGGATAGTTTGCGTCAAATTCCTGTCAACCGTAAAAACCCTTGAACCAACAAAACCTGTATGCTAGCTCACCCGGGCAAAATGGATCGCATTGCTGTCCCAGGCTTTTGCAGACACCAGTGCGGGGATCACCTGATCCGGCTCATCAACGAAGGTCCACATCTCGGTATGGCGTTCCAACATAAAGTTTTCGGTTACGCATTGTTGTAACATCAGCTTCAGCGGC
>JBEISY010000414.1:0-2388 GCA_040375175.1 Chitinophagaceae bacterium | reverse complement strand
GTGAAAGTTACCACTGACCTGATGTATGATTTCAACAAAGGGCAGATCAACATGATCCATTGTGTGGACCAGGGTAACCGGCAAAGCCATAAACTGACTTATCCTAACCGGGATGTGCTTTTTACATTCAAATAGTCCTTACTTTAGCGCGGATCATGGTTAAGCCCCTTCTCATTGCCTGCCTCCTGTGCATTGGCTTTCAAGTGAAAGCCCAACCGCCATTTAAGCGTAACGACATTTACGTAGAAGCGTTTGGAGCAGGTTTGTTTGGATCCATAAACTATGAACGGCAACTCAGTAAAATGCCTGGACTGGGCGTCAGGGTTGGCGTTGGGTTTTACACAGAGAACAATTTTTACCTCACCATTCCTGTGGGACTGCACTATATTTTTGCCCTGCATCGTCCGGGAACATTCATTGATGCAGGCATTGCCTATACGCAGGCCTTTGGTGATGGCAGGGTCTTTGCCAATAAAGAACAACGGGATAAATTCAATAGCACCATCCCCTCAGTTAGCTATCGCATCCATACCAAAAACAACCTGATGTTGCGTTTTGGATTCACACCCGTTATAAATTATAGCGGATTCCACCCCTCTCTTGGAATATCTTTAGGCAAACGTTTTTGATGAGATCTATCTTGCTGGCCTGCCTTCTGCTGGCTACCATTCAGAGCTTTGCCCAAACAACTCCTTCAAGGCTGAAGATCATGGGTACCTTGCACACAGGGAACAATCATTTCAATGAAAAGCAACTCATTGACGCGATCAATGCATACAACCCTGATGTAGTATTATGGGAATACTCTGAAGGATATAAACCGGTTTGGGGTCTCGGCATCGCCATGGGTTTAGGCATTGCCAATCCGGAAATAGAAGAAAAAGCCCTGCAAAAAATCCTTCGCAAACAAAAAGACCTGGTGGTACTCGGATTTGATACCAGCTTTGAACGAAAAAAGTTTATTAATAAAAGGATCTCCACATCAATCGAAGTTGAATCACAACTACTATTGGCTTTTCAACAGGGCAAAATGAATGAGGCAGAAGCCCGGAATTACAGGAGGGCAGTTATTGTTGACAGTGCATACTTTGAATTCGTGCAGGATACCACACTGGAAAGAATCAATAAAAAAGATATTGTGGACGTATCCAGGCAACGGCATATCGATGAAAAGAATATTCTGCTTCCGCTGGCAAAAGCATATATAGATTCATCCACAGCCTCGGCTTTTGAAGAGATTGTACAATTTTGGGAGGTGCGTAACACATATATGTGCCAAAAAATAAAAGAATACCATCGTTCATATCCCGGCAAGCGGATCCTCGTACTTACAGGACTGGATCACAAGTACTATCTTACAGATTGCCTCAGGAACTATCCAGGTTTGAATATTGAAGAATGAACATCACCAATATTGAATTCAAAGCGAGGGTCAAGGATCTTCAGGAAGCCGAAGCCCTCTTGAATACCCTTTCTCCGGTGTTCAAGGGTCTCGATCACCAGATAGACACCTATTTCAAGGTCCCGCACGGAAGGCTCAAACTCCGGGAAGGAAACATTGAACATGCATTGATCCAGTATCAGCGCAACAACATGGCTGGCGCCAAGGAATCTTCAGTGATCCTCTATAAACACAAGCCTGATCCCGCACTAAAACAGATCCTTGCACTGCAATTCGGAATATTGAAAGTGGTGGACAAACAACGAAAGATCTATTTCATCGATCATGTCAAATTTCACTTTGACCATGTGGCAGGCCTCGGCGAATTCATGGAAGTGGAAGTGATCAACGAAAACAACCAATTCACCATGGAAGAACTACAGGCAGAATGCAAGCGGTGGATCGGCTTTTTTGATATCCGACCGGAACAATTTATTGAGTCATCCTATAGTGACATGGTGTGAATCGTGATTCAAATAATCACTTACGACCGTTTCGCATCTCTGCAGCAATGGCCTGCGCTTGTGCATCCCCTTCAAAAAGCTTTGAAATGATTTTCGCATAAGACTGATCATCCCTGTTCTGGCTGAGTTTGAAGACATGGTCTATATTATCCACTTTGATCTCAAAAGCCACGATGGCTTTGGAGAGTCTGTGTACATACTCGTCAGACATTTTATCAAATCCTGCCGGTGAGTCCGGATTATTCTCAAAATGATCTGTAGTACGTTTAAGGATTTCCAACAATGCCTGCTGATCCGTGAACCGGATCTTACCCGAAGCATGCACCGTCATGTAATTCCAGGTAGAGGCCTGGTCTGGCTTAGTGTACCAACTGGCACTGATGTATGCATGCGGGCCATGGAAAACAGCCATCACCTGTGGGTTCTCCTCAAATGCAAGGTGGTGATCCGATGAGCGCATGATGTGTCCGCTGAGGATCAGCT
>JBEISY010000209.1:0-4317 GCA_040375175.1 Chitinophagaceae bacterium | reverse complement strand
GTGCCATCCGATAAGCGAGCTTTTTTACAATCCCATACTTACCGTGAAGCTTAATATTTAGATGCCACTGGAAGTGGAGAGTTTCCTGATGTATGCCCGGCGAGTCTTGTTAGATTTAGTCAATTTAACCAGGATCAAAGTGCGTTATTAATTGACGCAATTCAATCGCTTGTTTATTCAATAAAAAGAGTATCTGCCTTAGCAAATTTCCGTTTATAGAAATGATCGTTTGTGCGTTATCCGCTTATAACTGTCTTACCGCAGGAAAATACTTAGACAATCCGGGTTTCCAAATGTCAGGATTCCAGGCTTCCAAGATTCCAGGCTTCCAGAATTCCAACTTCTGAATGTTAGTGTTACTGTATGTCTGTATTACTGATTGCCAATCAAAAGAACCGCAGGCACGGGCCGCTGCCCTGTTTTATCTGAAGGCTTAATAGTCTCACGACCATTCACCAGCAAGCAGCTGCTTCCTCCACCATCCAGATTTAGTGCTTCTACGCAGCCAAGACTGATCATGATCTTAGCAAGCTGTGTGAGCGTAGCACCTTCAGCAACACCTTTGTTGCGGCCTTCCACGGCAAGGATAATGAGTTTTTGATCGCGGGTATAGCCAATGACAGTGCGCGGATGACGATCATCAATGGCTTTGCCGGTAAACATTACTTCTTCGTTGTTGGTGATCCGGATCTTGCCATCCTGCACCAGCATCGGCCCGCCTCCTATTGCGGTGTACATTTTCCACCGCTTGCCTTTGACACCGGCATGTGCATCAAATTGTTTTTTCGTGTACTCGTTACCGTTACCTTTCCACATGGGTGGCTTGCCTTGGTAGGCAATGGGATATCGCGCGGAGCTGTCGGAGTACAACCACGCCGCATCCATCTTTCCATTTTTATGAATGCCGATGGCTGCGCGGGTAGTATATCGATATAAAAAAGTATCCTTCCCCTTGAGCGCGGTACTATTCACATTGTAAGACACCATCTTACCCCGGGTCACCACCACATCCAGGTTCTGTGATGTTTTCAGATCGAAAAAGGTTCCATTCACCACCACCAGCGGTTGCCGGTTGCGTTCATAATATGCCGAGGGTGTGATGCGGCGGAAAAGCGTAGTATCTGTGTTGACAGTTAAGCCATTATCCCGCACATCGGCTACCACATAGTATGCGATGGAAGGCATTCCGCCGAGACTGTCGGTGGAACGAAACACATGAATACCGGGATGATGGAGCTCGAAGGATTCATCCACGTTGGTCCACCGCAACTGCGCCAGGGACGACGTGCTTACAAAAAAGAAAATGAAGGCGATGATGCGTTTATGCAAGTTGCTGCAGCTGTTTTGCTTCCCATTCTTTCCTGCCGATGCCGGGGAACACATGCTTCTCACTATGGTAAGATGAACGCACCAGGGGTCCGCTCTCCACATAATCAAAGCCGAGTTCATACCCAATGCGCTCCAGTTCCCTGAACTCATCGGGATGCACAAACCGTATCACGGGCAGGTGTTTACGTGTTGGCTGCAGGTATTGTCCGAGGGTGATCACGTCAACATCGCTGTTCCGAAGATCTTTCATGGTCTGTACCACTTCGTCGAAGGTTTCGCCGAGGCCCATCATAATGCCCGACTTCGTACGCATTCCTCCTTCTTTAAGAATGCGAAGCACTTCCATACTGCGCCAATACTTGGCTTGAATGCGAACCTGGCGGGTCATGCGTTCAACGGTTTCGATATTGTGGGACACCACTTCAGGAGCGGCATCAATAACGCGCTGGATGTTTTCTTTCTCGCCTTTAAAATCGGGAATCAGTGTTTCCAGTGTTGTACCTGGACTTAGGTTGCGTACTGCTTTGATGGTATTGTGCCAGATGATGCTGCCGCCATCATTCAATTCATCGCGGTCCACCGAAGTGATCACCGCGTGTTTCACCTTCATCAGGAAGATGGCTTCGGCCACCCGCTGCGGCTCGTCCCAATCCAGCTCAGTAGGCCTGCCTGTGGCCACGGCACAGAAACCGCAGCTGCGCGTACAGATATTTCCGAGGATCATAAAGGTGGCCGTACCGGCCCCCCAGCATTCGCCCATGTTGGGGCAATTACCGCTTTCGCAGATGGTGTGCAGTTTATGGGAATCAACGAGATTTCTGACGGATTTATATCCTTCGCCAATGGGCAGCCTTACCCGCAGCCAGTCTGGCTTCTTGGGTTTCTGCTCCACAACAGGGTCCACTATAGGAAGTTCTTTCATGATTAAATGCTCCGGGAGGCAAAATTAACTACTTTCTGCTACCAAACAGAAAGCTGATATAGCCATTGAAAAACAGGGTGTTGGCTTGCAGACCCACCATTTGCTCGATCTTACCCGGATAATACTCCAGGTTGAAGCCCACTTCCGCGGCGGAAATGGTATTGTTGAACCGGCCCCAATCAAAGCGGAGCGCGGTTTTGGCATGGGCTCCGGGTGCAATTTTGACATCGCCCCAGCCGGTAAAAAAGCCAGCCGCACCGAGGATGCTATTACCCATGAACTCAGCACTATCTGCCTGCGAATATTTGATGGTTTTCACCTGTCCCGAATTTGGTGGTGATTCTACATCCAGAAAATAAGGTTTCACCAATCCAATAGAAAGGCCACCTGCCATCACCACGTAAACAGCCACCCCATTCTTATTGGCCTTTCCACCCAACATGTATTGCTGGCCGATGCCCAGCTTCAGCTGGTAGAAATTATTTTGTTTACCGTAAATGAAAGGATTACCAAAGACCACCGCACCATCGCTCCTGGACTGTTTGGATTCTTTGCGATGCTTCTTCTCGTTGAGTTCTATTTGGTAAAGGGTGGTTTTGTAGGGCGATTTGATCTTTCCTTTTTCCCAGGAAACCCCGTAACCATCGGTGCTGAATTTGAATCCCAGTAAGCTGTGTTTTTTAAACGCCGACTCCCCTTCTTCCTCCAAACGGATCGCCTGATTGACCTTGTCTCTTTTTGCCTGTTTCTTCATCTCCTTCTCAGATACCCTTTCCTGTGCAGATACCCCCAGCGCAACAAGACAGCTTATGAACAATATGGTTATAGATTTCACTCGACAGATTTTACTTCTTTGTAAATTTATTAAAAATTATGGCAATGACGGCTTCTGTTATATATGAAAGCGACTTAAGGACCACCTGTATTCACCTGAGATCTGGTTCATCTTTTGAGACCGATGCCCCTACGGATAACCAGGGAAAGGGTGAAAGGTTTTCCCCCACCGACCTGCTGGCCACCTCCCTTGCCTCCTGCATACTCACTACCATGGCTATACGTGCTAAAGAATTGGAACATATCCTTCGCCAGGTAAAAATAGATGTTGAGAAGATTATGCAAGCCAGTCCACGGCGGGTTAGCCAGATTAATTTAACATTTCATTATCCCGAAGGTTTTGTGGCAGACGCTGCACAAAAGGCTAAACTGGAAGAAATTGCCTGGACCTGCCCGGTAAAGGAGAGTATCCATCCGGATATAGTGCTGAATGTGGATTTCAACTGGCCGGTTTGAAGATAGGGGTAAGGGTGAGTGTTTAGGGGGAGGCTGTTCAGAATAACAAATAACCAATAACGCATTACTGCTTCAGCTCCTCCTTAGTCCAATTGGTAAACACGGTATACGCAATGGCGAGGACAATTGCGCCCTTGAACATGCCTGTGAATCCCCATGCGGCCATACCGCCCACTACGCCAAGGAAAAGCACCAGGACGGGGAGTTTACCGCTCTTGCCGATGAGGACGGGCTTCACCACATTATCGATCACTAATAGCAGCAGGGTCCAGACGGCAAGGAATATACCCCCAGCCCGTGTGTCCCTGGGAAAACATCCAGATGGTAACGGGTAGCATCACGAGTACTGGACCCACCTGAATAACTGTAAACAGGAACACCAAGGCTGCAAGGCCTCCCGCTATTGATATACCGGCAATGGTGAAACCGAGCCAAGATACAAGGGTTGCCAGTAATGCAGTTCCCATTACGCCAACAGCTACACCATTGATGGCTTTACCTGTAGCCTCAATAAGGGAAGGACCGGTATTGGGTCCGAGGATCTTTGCAAAGAATGTCTGCAAAGGTGCAAGGAGTTTGTTGCCGTGGAACAACATAATGGCCGAAATGATGATCCCCAGGATCAATTCAAGTGCAGTGGAAATGAAACTTCCGCCAGCATGAAGAAGCTTCGGTATCCATTCTTTCAATTGGGGGCTGTAAGTAGTCAGGGTACCCTCGGGATCTGATTCCAAGGCAGTCCAAATGTCCTGGATCTTGGCTCCAGCGTAAGGAAT
>JBEISY010000325.1:0-3186 GCA_040375175.1 Chitinophagaceae bacterium | reverse complement strand
GTTCAGAAGGCCATCGGCATTCCTTGTTCCGATAAGCATGGCTGGTTTGTATCCTGAAATACTGTTGATGAGGTTGGCACGGTAAACCCTTGCCATTGCATTCAGGTCATCTGTTTTTAGATGCAGGGTATTCATTTCCGTTTACTGATCTTATTAAGGGTGATGGTTCGCTGCTGATCTGATTTAAATCTATTGATGGAAGGTGCCCGTTTGACAAGGTGTTTCTGGCTTACGCCACTATTTACGCGCTTGCGCCATAGTTCAAAACTGCTGCGCTTCAAAGATCTGCGCATCAAAGTGATGACGTCTGATTCATTGAGCCCAAACTGAACCCTGATCGCTTCAAAGGGTGTCCTGTCTTCCCATGCCATCTCAATGATCCTGTCCTGATCTGCCGTTGTCATGCTGCAATAAACAACCTGGAGAACCTAATGTTCAATCGGCATGGCGTTCCACCATGCTCTAGGTTGCACCACCCATACAAAGCAATGCGGTGAGAAGTCTTATTTGTTGAACTATTCATTCCCCGACCTGTTAACTTTGCCAGAACTATACGAAAACATGAGAAAAGTGAGAATGTTGAAGGTATTGACTGCTACTATTGTTCTTCTGATTGCATCTGCATCAACCATATACGCACAGGGGTCTGCCAGCATTTCCGGAACCATTGTCAACCGGAACACCCAGCAAGCCCTGGAAGGGATCACCATTACCGTGAACCCGGGTAATACTAAAGCGCTTTCCGATGCCAGGGGCCAGTTTCGGATCACCGGTCTGGTGCCCGGCACTTACACCATCACCTTCACCGGCGTAAATGTCCAGGAAAAAAGCATCGCAAACACCGTTGTCAGTGCGGGTAATGAAATGGTTCTTTCCATTGAACTGGAACCAGCCGTCACCCAACTGACCAACATCGTGGTGAATGCCCGGAAAAACACGGCCAAAGCAGCAACCCTTGAAAGTCCATTGAGCATCCAGCGACTGACTACTGAAGATATCAAGGCTAACCCTGGAGGGAACTTTGATATCAGCAAGGCCATCCAATCCCTTCCCGGTATTGGCGGCGGCGCAGCAGGTGGAAGCTTCCGGAACGATATCATCATCCGCGGCGGCGCACCGAGTGAGAACGTATTTTATCTCGATGGGATTGAAGTGCCGATCATCAATCACTTCAGCACGCAGGGAAGTGGCGGAGGCCCCCAGGGTATTCTCAATGTCAGCTTTATTGAAGATGTGCGATTGAGCACTTCTGCATTTGATGCACGGTATGATAATGCCTTAAGTTCAGTCTTTCAGTTCAAACAAAAGAACGGTAACAACAATCGGCTACAGGGAAATCTAAGGCTCAGCGGAACTGAGTTTGCCGCTACTTTCGACGGGCCTCTGACGAAAAATACAACCTTCCTTGCTTCAGCACGGAGAAGCTATCTTCAGTTGCTGTTCAAAGCGCTCGACCTTCCCATTCGCCCCAACTACTGGGATTTCCAGTTCAAGACAACTACAAAAATCAACCAGAAACTTACCTTAAATCTTCTCGGCATTGGTGCGATAGATGAGTTCAGATTCGCAACGCCAAAGGAAGCCACGCCGGAAAAACTGTACTCCATCAACAGCAGTCCTATCGTCAATCAATGGTCCTACACCGTAGGTGCTTCTTTACGCTACCTGATCAACAATGGATTCATGAACCTGTCGCTGAGCAGAAACACCCTGGATAATAGTGCCGATAAATATGAAGACAACCAGAATCCACAGCCGAATGAGCAAACGCTGCGGATCAAGAGCCGTGAAATAGAAAACAAGCTTCGGATTGATGTGACCAACAATATGGGCAACATGAAGATCTCCTATGGAGTGGTGGCACAATACGTTCAATTTAATAATGAATTTTCTCAAGTCTACCGGCCTGCAATAGTTGATGCCCAGGGAAACCTGGTTCAACCGGCAGAAACATTCTCTTCGTTCACAGATGCCAACTTTTTCCGGTATGGGGCTTTTGTACAAGCCGGAACGCGGCTGCTGAACAAAAGGCTTGCACTTAGTGGCGGTATCCGTGTAGACGCTAATACTGCAAAAAATGGCGAATCCAATCTGTTCAAACAGTTCAGTCCAAGGGTCAGTGCCAGCTATGCCTTGACCAACAAATGGAACCTGAGCGCCAGTTACGGTATCTATTATCGTTTACCATCTTATACGCAGATGGCCTTCATCAATACCCTTTCATCTTCAACAGCGATGAATCCCGGTGATTACATCAGGAGCGAACATTTTGTTGCAGGCGTTGAGTATTTGCCCAGCAACGCAACAAGATTCACCATTGAAGGATTCTACAAGAAGTATTCAAGTTACCCTGTAAGTATCAATGACGAGATCAGCCTGGCCAACAAAGGAACTGACTTCGGTGCAGTGGGTAATGAACCGATACAACAGGACGGAACAGGAAGAGCCTATGGAATAGAATTTCTGGCGCAGCAGAAGCTGACCAAAAATTTCTTTGGTATCCTGAGTTACACGCTGTACAGAAGTGAATTCAGTGGACTGGATGGACTGCTCGCTCCGGCAAGCTGGGACAACAGGCATTTGGTAAGTGTAACGATGGGATACAAGATCAAAGGAAACTGGGAAATCGGGCTGAAGTTCCGTTACCAGGGTGCCGCACCGTATAGTCCCTACGATCTGCCGCAGAGCCAACTGAACTACCTCACGTTGGGTACAGGTATCTTTAATTACGGACAGGTAAACACCTTGCGTTTGTCTGCATTTAATGCCGGAGATATCAGGATCGATAAAAAATGGAACTTCAAAAGAACCACATTGGACCTGTTCCTTGACGTGCAAAATTTCTATGGATCAAAGGCAGCAGGCATTCCCCAATACACGTTCAAAAGAAATGACACCAACACTGATTTCGTGACCACCGATGGTCAGCCGATCCGTCAGGATGGTAGCAATGCCGTTCCGATGATCCTGCCCAACATTGAAGGAACGATCCTACCCACCATCGGCTTTATCATCGAATTTTAAGATGGAGTGCAGCACCTGAAGAAAACCTTCCACACCTAAGTGATGGTTATTCTCCCAGTCGTGCGCATCCCCACTATCACTGATGAACTTATATGCCGTGAACTCCATCCCCATGATCCTGCACACTTTCGCAATCCCGTAGGCTTCCATATCATTCACTTC
>JBEISY010000440.1:0-2146 GCA_040375175.1 Chitinophagaceae bacterium | reverse complement strand
GTGAAATAACTGCAAAAGACAATAGTTTGAATCCCATATAATATTCTTTAAGCAGCAAAATTATGAAAAAATCACAGATATTTCTTACCCTGAATCCTAAGGTTTAAATATTGACACATAATCGTTACCCGGATTAGCATTTGCTGTCTTTTCCCGGTTGAATTCTTCTGACCCATTGCGGGGAATCGATAAAGACTTCCATTCACTATTGAGGAACATTTTGCCGACATATAATATTTGACCAACATGTGAAGGGTAGTGCCCAACCTGGCGCAGGATTGCTTCCATTACAGAGTGGGGTTCATGTCTAATATATATGATCCGCTCCAAGTCTTCAGCGGTCAGGTCTTGAAGGGTATCAAACAACTGTTTCCATCCTGTTGTCCATGCGGCCTCCAACTCCTCTCTGGTATTGATCATTGGTTCAAATTCCTTATCCCGGTTACGCCATGCTTTCTCTCCATCGGTACTAAAAATATCGGACCACCGGGACAACATGTTTCCGGACAAATGCTGTACGATCATGGCAATGGAGTTAGACTCAGCGTTGTACTGCCAAAAAAGTCCTTCGTCAGGGATCTGTGCAATTGCTTTATCGCCCAATTATAGATACTTCTGGCATCGCTTCCAGTAACCAAAGAAAGAAGGGAAATAGCCGGTTACTTCAGGAAACATCCAGTCTCTCGATTCCATCGTTCCATGATAACTAAAGGTAGGATGTTCTTTATAAACGATGTCTGCCCGGGGATGATCCTTTACAAACTGACTAAATTCCCCTACATACACATGAATTTCTGGTATCAACGCTGCCTGACCCATGACCCATGCCAGCACTTTCTCCGATACCGGAAATGCATCAAAATGTGAAGGTTCTAATAGCAACACCCGATGCATGTCTTTTCCCTGGTGCCATTTGGGATCAAGGTTGTACATATTATACAGTGCTACAGGATAATTCAATTCTTTGATTGGACCATCCCCTTCCGGTAGTGAGGTCTTTACATCAAGTGAATAGTTATCATGCAAAACGGGCGGAACATCCATCAATTCCAGTGTTTCATAACTGGTATCGAGAAAGCTACCGCTTTGTCTGCTTCCGGAATACTTGTTGATGTTGTCCTGATTGGCGAGATACCGCTTGGAACTAAACGCACCACTGATCCATTGCCAGCTGCAATAGTTACTCGCAATATCCGCATCCAGCAAATGATAATACATCCAACGGCCACCCGTCTGCCAACTATATCCACCAATATTCGTTACAATTGATGCCACATACATGCGTGCATGATTATGCATCCAGCCGTCTGTATACAATTGTTGAATGGCCTGATCTATGGCAACTACTCCTGTGCTTCCTTGAACAATGGCTGTTGGTATTGCATGAATATCATTCCTAAGACTTATTTGAGGCTGCTTGATGGCAACACGATCAAGATCAGGTTTCGATTGCAGGGCCCGTTGGAAATACTCGCGCCATGCCAGTTGCTGCAGAAATTTTTCATGCCGATAAGGGTTATACCCCCCACTGATCACGCGCTCCATAATCATTCTAGTGCTGAAGATGCCGCGGGAAATATATGGCGAGAGAGCCGTAACACTGCCTTGTAGAAAATTGCGGGTACGCCCATATTGAACTGCATCGATCTCATCTAAGAGATGATCTGGATGCAAATCATGAGAAGTCCGGAATGTTTTCCAATTTTGCATAGGGAAATGTTGCAAGGGGTTGCACCTGGTGATAATTTTCCAATCCGGATATACAAACCGTTTCCGCAGCGGCCAGCATAACATTACCGTCTTCTGCCACTACATCCCCAGGCAGAATGAGGTGCTTCAACTGACCGATCACAAGTGTTGTATTGTTATGTTTTATCGGGATTGCTTCCACAAACTCGAGCCCCATCTTCACTTTACTTTGCGAAACAAATGGAGCTGAAAAATGATCAATGAACTCCGGCGTCAACTTACAAAGGTCAAACTCGGAAGCATCAGTTTTGGCCGATGTGTAGTGCGCTTTTTCAACAATCTCCTTGTGCACGTGATTGATGGTGTATTGTTTTGTCTCCATGATGTTCCGGAAAGTATCCCCGGAAACACCCACAGGGCGCTGTATAAAACCGATCAGGGCCGGATCGGCACCAAG
>JBEISY010000405.1:0-2475 GCA_040375175.1 Chitinophagaceae bacterium | reverse complement strand
GTGCAGAAGATACTTGAAAAAGGCACGGGCGCAGACAGGCAGTTGGCGGTTTTTGAGGAAACGAAGAACCTGGTGTCTGTGGCGGATTTAATCACGGGGCAGTTTCTTGCTACACTTTAATTCTGGCAATTGACAATTGGCAATTTGCAATTGGCAATTGGCACTGGGATTTGGAAGTTGGTTGTTGGTAGGGTCACTAACTACCAACATCCAACAACAAGTGCCAATTGCCAATTGCTAATTGCCAATTGTTATTTACCAGTTCTTTATCTTTGCGCATCATGTCCGCAATCAAAGTAGCAATCCTGGACCTGTACGAGGGTCATCCCAACCAGGGGATGCGCTGTATCCGTGAGATCCTGAACCAGTACGGCGAGAGCAATCATCTTGATCTCGCATGGGATGAATTTGATGTGCGTTTGAAGAACGAAGTGCCGGACATGAGCTATGATATCTTCATTTCCTCGGGCGGTCCCGGCTCGCCGCTTGAATCAGAAGGAAGTGAATGGGAAAGAGCCTATTTCCACTGGCTGCAACAGGTGATGAAATGGAACAATGATCCTGCCAACCTGAAAAAGAAACATGTTTTTTTCATCTGTCATTCTTTTCAGTTAGCCTGCAGGCATCTCAAGATCGGCAAGGTCACCAAGCGGAAATCAACCGCATTTGGCGTGTTCCCCGTCCATATGCTTATGGAAGGTCAGGACGAAATGATCTTTGAAGGATTGAACGATCCGTTTTATGCCGTGGACAGCCGGGATTACCAGGTCATCCAGCCCTATCATAATCAACTGAGGGACCTTGGCGGCAAGGTGCTCTGTATTGAAAAAGACCGGCCGCATGTGCCTTTTGAACGCGCCATCATGGCCATTCGTTTTACGGACTACATGATCGGTACACAGTTCCATCCCGAAGCAGACGCCATTGGTATGAGCCTTCACCTCCAGACTGAAGAGCGGAAAAAAGTGGTGATCGAAAGCCATGGCTATGAAAAATGGGAATCGATGATTGAACACCTGAACGATCCGGATAAGATCCTCTGGACATATTCCCACATCCTGCCGAATTTTCTGGACAATGCGGCCAATGAGATCCAGGCAAATATCGCGACAATCTGAATTCCAGATTTTCAGCCTCCGATTTTCTGAATGTTTGAATGATTGTATGACAGATTGTTATATTTGAGAATGGTACCTTCCTTAAGAACCGCCTTCAACAGCGCCTTCACCAAAGAAAAATACCAGGCTTTCCTGGATGATCTGAACAGCCATTATCCTGGCGCAATCGATTTTCGCATTTCCGAAACGGCAGAATATGTTCCGGCTTGGTTCGGTAGAAAAATCACGGATGCCTGTGAAAGCATCATTGATATCATCACCGATCCATCATTCAGGGAAATGACGGCCAAGGCCATTCCGCCCGGAGATGTGGTGGCTAACGAGAACGATCACTCGCACTTTATTGCATTTGATTTCGGCGTTTGTGAAAATGAAAAAGGTGAACTGGAACCCCAGCTCATCGAGATGCAGGGCTTCCCTACCCTTTATGGATTTGAAGCTTTTTATCCCGAAGTGTTCATTAAGCATTTTCCTATACCAGACCACTACAGTCATTACTTTTCCGGACATAACAAGGAAAGTTATCTGAAAGAACTGAAGGATATGCTGGTTGGTGATACACCCGTTGAACACGTGATCCTGCTGGAGATCAAACCATATGAACAAAAGACAAGGATCGATTTCTTCTGCACGAAGGACTACCTCGGCATAGAGCCGGTTTGTATCACGGACCTCATCGCCGAAGGCAATGATCTTTTCTATATGCGCGAAGGTGTAAAAACCAAGGTGGAGAAGATTTACAACCGAATCATCTTTGATGATCTTCATGCGAACCGCGAAAAACTCGGAGAGATCATTGACATCCGCAAACCCTGGAATGTACAGTGGTTCCCGCATCCCAACTGGTTTTATCGGATCAGCAAATACACCCTGCCATTTATTCAGCATCCCTACGTACCGGAAACTTTTTTCCTGAACGAAGTGAAACAGATCCCGGGCAAGTTGGAAGACTTTGTATTGAAACCGCTGTTCTCCTTTGCGGGCCAAGGTGTGGTGATCGATGTGACCCAGGAAGATATCGACAACGTCAAAGATCCCGAGAACTGGATCCTTCAACGTAAGGTGAAATATGCCGATGTGATCAAGACGCCCGATGGTGGTGCCAAGGTAGAGATCCGGATGATGTATATCTGGAAAGACGGTGATGCACGGCCTACCCTTCTCACCAATCTCACGCGGTTGAGTAAAGGAAAAATGATCGGCGTACGATATAATAAAGACAAAGAATGGGTTGGCGCATCTGTCGCCTTTTTTGAACAATAGATATTATGGCAAATATCAATGATATTCCTTTAAAGCATCTGATCAGCGGCATCGCGGGCAGATACATTCATGGTGATCAATGCACTATGGGTCT
>JBEISY010000143.1:0-5317 GCA_040375175.1 Chitinophagaceae bacterium | reverse complement strand
TCCGATGCGTGCGTGGATATGGTCCGTTCTTTCCAGCACCACCGCCACCGTTTCTTCCTGATCTTCCAGGCCACTTTCATGAACTGCACACCAGTGTGAGATATCAAGCGTTAAACGTAAATCAGGAACAGCACGGAGGTAGTCCTTGGTTACATGGGCTGCAAAAAGAGACCTTCCACGATGTGTTTCATGATAAATTGGAATGCCTGTTTTGGCAGACAGCTCCGATGTGAATGCCATGAAAGGTTTATTCTGCTCCATGGTGAAATAATCTCTTCCGGAATGGGTGTTGATGTAGATGGGTTTAATCCCCACAGCACCCTGCAAGCCTTCTTTGAATTGCTGCAGGTGTTTGGATGCATCCTTGTCTGACCCACCGTACAACAATCCCAATAACAGTCCATGCTTGTTGGCTGCTGTGGCTATTTCATTTCTGCCCTTTTCATCTCCTGGCATCCAAACTTCAATGCCATCATAGCCTTCTTTTTTGGCGGCGGTACAAAATGCATCTGCGGATCCTTCAAATCCCCAGTTGGTAGCCATGATGGTGAGTTCATAACCTGCACGAGCAGGCGAAAAAACCGGCAGGCTATCTTCCGCTTCAAATCCTGAAAGGAAAAGGGCCGATCCGCCCATTGTTGACTGTTCTAAAAAATTTCTTCGGTTCATGGCTTATCTATGTTGATTGTAAAACCTCTTTAATTACTTGTCCATGTACATCGGTCAATCGGAAAGGCCTTCCCTGAAATTCATAGGTTAGTTTCTCATGGTCAAACCCCAGCTGCTGAAGAATGGTGGCCTGGATGTCATACACGGATACTTTGCCTGAAACCGCATTGTAACCGATTTCATCTGTTTCTCCATAGCTGAATCCTTTTTTGATACTACCCCCAGCCATCCACATGCTAAAGGCATCCACGTGGTGATCCCTGCCTTTGAATACATTCTGCTTTCCTTCCCGATTTTCCTGCATCGGCGTCCTGCCAAACTCTCCACCCCAAACCACGAGGGTTTCATCCAGCATACCGCGCTGTTTCAGGTCTTTCAACAACGCCGTCATCGCCTTATCTACGCTGTTACACTTGTCAACAAATCCTTCATCCAATGAGCCTGTAGGATCTGTGCCATGGGAGTCCCAGCCCCAATCAAATATTTGTACAAAACGCACACCTTTCTCAACCAGTTTTCTTGCCAGGAGAATATTGTTGGCGAGCGATGGCTTACCAGGTTCGGTACCATACATCTCATGAATATAGGCAGGCTCTTTGGAGATATCCATCACTTCCGGAACAGAGATCTGCATCTTGAACGCCAGTTCATATTGGGCTATGCGCGACAAAGTTTCCTGGTCGCCAAAGACTTCATGATCGGCAAGGTTGAGGGCATTGATGGCATCGATAGAAGATCTCTTCAGGTCTCTGTCCATCCCCTCAGGATCTTGTAAGAATAAAATTGGATCACCTTCTGACCTGCACTGCACTCCCTGATACACGGATGGTAAAAATCCGCTTCCCCAGACACTCTTACCTGCATCGGGGTTATTACCTCCTGAAGTGAGTACTACAAAACCAGGCAGGTTCGCATTTTCTGAACCGAGTCCATACGTAACCCAAGAACCCATGGAAGGCCGGCCCAAACGTGCCGATCCGGTATGCATCATCAACTGCGCAGGCGCATGGTTGAACTGGTCCGTTGTGACGGCCTTTAAAACGGTTACTTCATCTACCATACTGCTGAAGTGGGGGAGTCTTTCCGAGAGCCAGATCCCACTTTCACCATGTTGCGAAAAGTTGGCCACTGGTCCCAATAATTTAGGTATTCCCCGGATGAATGCAAACCTTTTGCCTTCTAAAAATGATTCCGGACAGTCCTGCCCATTGAGTTTGATGAGTTCAGGTTTGTAATCAAATAATTCAAGTTGCGAAGGGGCGCCCGCCATGTGGAGATAAATCACAGAACGAACCTTGGGTGCAAAATGTGGCGCCCTCGGCATAAAAGCATCCGTTATGGGCGCCGCTGAAACTGTGGCCGATTTTTTACCCAGCCAGTCGCACCCCTGCAAAAAAGAACCCAACGCCATCATGCCAATACCTGTTCTGCATTCCCGCAGGAAATGCCTTCTGGTTACATGTTCCAGCGACAGGAATTTGGCTTCATCTGCTATTTTGTTTTTCGCCATGGATTATTCTTTTGTGATCACTTCATCTGTATTCATCATCGTATGAACGGTTGCTACCAATGCAGCCATCTCTGGATAGTTATGCTCGTCCATCAGGCCTCCCGCCATTTCGCAGGTAGCAAATGAATCAGCCTTATATTTTGCCAGTGCCTTCATATACAAAGACAACAGAACATCCAATTGCTGCTGGGTAATTTTTTTTCCTGTGGCTTGTGTCCAGCCCAGCCTGATCCGCTCTGCAGGATCTTTGCTGGCTTCGGCAAGTCGATAACTCATTTGTCGTGATAGATCCAGGTAAGCCTGGTCATTCATCAATACAAGCGCTTGAAGCGGTGTATTGGTACGTATCCTTCTTGCTGTGCAAACCTCTCTTGCCATCGCATCAAAGGTCAGCATCGAAGGGTAGGGGCTGGTCCTTTTCCAGAATGTATACAATGCCCTTCTGTATCTGTTTTGATCCCTGTTGGTTTGCCATTGTTCATTGCCGCTATATGGTGAACTCCAGATACCCGGCGGCTGCCATGGCATCACGCTGGGACCATACATCACCGGGTACAACGCCCCGCTGACAGCGAGGGCCTGGTCCCTGACCTGTTCTGCGCTTAGCCGTACCCGTGGCCCCCGCGCATAATATTTATTGAAAGGATCTTTCGCATTTCTTTCTGCATCTACGGCAGAATGCTGCCGATAGGTTGCAGACATCACCATTTCTTTCAGGAGTTTTTTGACACTCCATCGATGGTTGTGCATGAACTGATATGCCAAATGATCCAACAATTCAGGATGGGTAGGCGCAATACCTTGTGTGCCCATGTCTTCCAGTGTCTCTACAAGGCCTTGCCCAAACAATTGCTCCCAGAGCCGATTCACCATCGTTCTGGCCGTAAGAGGATTCAAGGTATCTGTTAGCCACTTCGCCATTCCAAGACGATTGCTTGGTGAACCGTCTGGCATTGGGTTCAAAGAAGCCGGAACCGCGGGCTGCACGGCAGTTGTTTTCAACAACCAGTTCCCCCTTTCAAATACCTGCGTGGTACGAGCCATGGGAGAGGGGTTCTCCACCATAATGGGTGTGGTTACAGCATTCCCTTTGGTTAGCAGATGTGTGTACTGCTTTTTTACACTATCATAACCCGCTTCTCCCCTTCCCGGAAAAGCAGGAGAAAAAAAGAACCAGTCAAAAATCATCCCGTTGTATTCCATTTTCTCTACCAGGCCCGACTGATATTGCAGATGCAAATCATGTACACCGGGTAGTGCAGGAATCAATGCTTCCCGGATTTCCCAGTCTGCGGTTTTTCCAGGAAGAATGGTAGCCAGCAATTTTCCCTTGGGAGAGTCTGCACGTATCTCGAGCCTACTGTCTTTGTACCAGCTTTGCAAACGAATGGTGAGCATTTGCTGCGCATCCAGGTTAGCCTTACGGATGCGCGCAGCCGAAATTTTCCGCATGACCAGCCATTTGGTATCCGAAAGCTCACTATTCACGAAAGAGTCTGCTGTTAATGAGTTGATGGCAGGTTGGCGTGTTTTAAGAAATTGTGTAAACGCATTTTTTTCTTTTGCACTACCATGTTGCTTCAACCATTGCATCACCTCGTTGTATCGCTGTAAATCCTGATCCTTGAATTCATGAAGCAAGGGGTATTCTGAAAAAGTATCTTCATCCCTGGTGTTGTTGAAAAATGCCATGAATGAATAATACTCTTCATGACGAAAAGGATCATAGGGATGACTGTGACACTGTACACAAGCAAAAGTGGTACCCATCAATACTTCCCAGGTGGTATTTACCCGATCCAGCACTGCCGCAGTTCTAAATTCTTCATTATCCGTACCGCCTTCATCATTAGTCATTGTATTCCGATGAAATGCCGTAGCAATCAGTTGTTCATCCGTGGCATCCGGTAAGAGGTCTCCGGCAATTTGTTCGGTGAGAAAAGTATTGTAAGGTTTATCCTCATTGAAACTTTTGATGAGCCAGTCGCGGTAACGCCAGATCGCCCGCTGATCATCCCGTTCATATCCTTTGGTGTCTGCATACCGCGCAAGATCCATCCACATCGTTGTCCATCGTTCCCCAAATCCAGGTTGCGCGAGCAGGCTGTCTACCAGGTTTTCGTAATTCTTGTCTGAAGGATCATCAACAAATTGCCGAATCATCTGTTCACTCGCGGGCATGCCGATCAGGTCAAGGGCAACCCGTCTTGCAAGTACTTCAGGCGTTGCAGGTTGTGAAGGTTCAAGTTTCATTTCATCCAGTTTTTCACGGATGAAATGATCTATATCGTTCACGGCCCAGTGATCTTTTTTAGGCAGCAATCCAAAAAACTGTTTACGCTTTGGAACGTCCTGTGCTTTCACTGGCGTATAAGCCCAATGATCTCCCCATTTGGCCCCCTGGTTGATCCATTTGCGCAACAGGCTGATCTCATCCTCATTGAGTGGATGTTCCTTGTAGGGCATTCGTTCTTCGGGATCCTTAAGGGTTAGTCGGCGGATCATCTCTGAAGCATCGGCATCACCCGGAACGATGGCGGGTTTGCCAGACTCCGTGTTTGCTAAAGCTTCGGAGCGGAACAAAAGACTGAAGCCACCTTTTTTCTTGACACCGCCATGACAGGTGATGCATTTCTTGTTGATCAGTGGTTTGACCTGGGTGTTGTAATCAATCTTTTCCGTGAACATGAACGAATAGCCAAGAATGGCCGTCATGATCAGCACAATCGTCAATAACCATTTATGGCGCAGCAGTTGAAGCATTGGCTACCTAATTTAGCAATTAATCCGTAGATGTTTGATGAGGTAATTGCTGGAGGATCAGTTTCATTTGCCTGACTTCTTCCTCATCGAGGATCACCTGCATCAATTGTTCACCCATTCTGGGGGATTGGTAGCTCATGGCTGAGGCAATCTGTTTTCTTGCCGAAGAGTGAAACTCAGTGGCACCGGTTTGTTGGGCGATCTCTGCGAGATTTGTGCTTCGGAGTCCGGAACCAGGCATGATGATGATCCTTCCGTCTGCCTGGTCCACAAGTTCTTTCAAAGTTTCCGCACCGTCTGTTACCGTAGGTTGCAAGCCCGACGTAAGGATGCGTTCACAACCCGTCCTGATCACATCCTCCAGGCCTTTACGAT
>JBEISY010000454.1:0-1994 GCA_040375175.1 Chitinophagaceae bacterium | reverse complement strand
AGGCGTCCTTCAACCAGCAGTACTCTAAAATTTACGCAACACAAGACGGATTCGTGATCCGCAAACTCAAGAACGAAGGTGAACTTAGTGATCCTGGTGCGCCAGTACTTGTACTGGGCGGCGTATCCAAATCATCCGCATGGATCTTGTCTACCGGTGTTGCAGATAAAGAATGGGCATTGATCGATAAAGGCAATAATGCTACTATCGCTTTTGAAGCTTTTCCCGGCAAATCCTTCCCCGCTGTTGTTTCCAGAAAAGGACTCGCTGCTGATCCTGCAGACGGAACCTTCCCCATTGAATTGCAGGTAAGCTTCGGCAAGGAACAACCCGCTACCGGCATGTTCGGTAAAGCATCTATCAAAAGCATGATCAAACAAAACGGCTACACGATCCCTTACGAATCCCTGCTGGAAGCCAATGGCAAAAAGGGATTCGTCTTCGCCAGCAACGATGGAAAATCCGTCAGGAAGGTTGAAGTGCTGATCGGCCAGATCAACAACAATACCGTTCAGGTGCTCTCCGGACTAGAAGGATATGCATATATCGTTTCTTCCGGATCTCCTTACCTGAATGATCAATCCATTATCACCGCCATCAAATAAACGCACCATGAAACTCACATCGTTTTTCGTAAAGAACTACCAACTGACCCTGGTGCTGTTCCTGATGATCATGGTGGTGTCTGTCACAACGGTGATGAATATGCCCCGGTCAGAAGATCCGGAACTCAACCCGCCCCAGTTCCCCATCGTCATTGTATATCCCGGCACCAGCCCACAAGACATGGAAGAACTTGTAGTGAAACCCATCGAGAAAAAAATTACAGAGCTCGATGACATCAAGGAGATCAAAACCAATATCCACGATGGCATCGCCGTTATGCAAGTTGAATACAAGTATAGTTCCGATGTAGGTGCAAAATACCAGGAGCTGGTGCGTGAAGTAAACGGCTTGCGCCCGAGCCTTCCGCAAGACATCTACAAGATCGATATCAAGAAGATCACACCCACCGATGTAAACGTATTGCAGATCGCACTGGTCTCCGAGAATGCCTCCAATGAAAAAATGAAGTTCTATGCAAAAGAACTGAAAGAGCAATTGGAAAAACTGAAATCCCTGAAGAAGATCGAGTACTGGGGTGCGCAGGAGCAAGCCGTGCGGATAGATCTGCAACTGGATAAAATTGCCAAGCTCAATATTCCGATGAACTACGTGATCGGAAATATCCAGAGCGAAGCGGCCAACATCCCTGCGGGCAGCATCCGTGCTGGCGAGAAAACTTTCAACATCAAAACCAGCGGCAAGTATAAGAACATCGAAGAGATCGGTAATACCGTGGTGTATGCGGCCAATGGTAACATCACCAGGCTGAAAGATATTGCGAGTGTGAACCTGGCAGATGAAGAACAAAAACACATCGTGCGCATCAATGGTCATCGCGCAGTATTAGTGACCGCTGCACAGAAAGAAGATGAGAACATCGCTAAAACACAAAAAGCATATCTGCCCATCATCAGCAGGTTTGAAAAAAAACTCCCGCCCAACATCGATCTCATCAAAAATTTTGACCAGGCAGATAACGTGGACAGGCGATTGACCGGACTTGGTATCGACTTCCTCATCGCCATCGGCCTGGTGATGATCACGCTGCTTCCCCTTGGTGGACGCGCCTCCATTGTGGTGATGGTAGCTATTCCTTTGTCGCTTGGCCTTGGGATCGTTGCGTTGAATGCACTTGGCTTTTCTTTGAACCAGTTAAGCATTGTTGGTTTTGTGGTTGCACTTGGATTGTTGGTTGATGATAGTATTGTGGTGGTAGAAAATATAGAACGATGGCTGCGCGAAGGGCATTCGAGAACCTATGCGGCCATTGAGGCTACCAAGCAGATCACGCTTGCTGTGGTGGGTTGTACCGCAACTTTGATTATCGCCTTCTTACCGTTGGTATTTCTCCCGGAAGGTTCCGGCGAATTCATCCGCAGTCTTCCGCT
>JBEISY010000403.1:0-2496 GCA_040375175.1 Chitinophagaceae bacterium | reverse complement strand
TTCAATGGACCAGCGCAACATATTTTTCCGCGCACGCGAGAGATGCAGATCGATCTCCACCTTATCCCCAAACCGGATCTCCTTTCGGAACGTGCATTCTTCGCGCAACAGGATCGGTCCGATGCGGTGCTTATCCAGCGCTTGCGGCGTGATCCCATGTTCCACGAGGAAACACATCCGGACATACGCCCCCAGGTCATAGTACCGGGAATGCAGCATATGAAAATTGGGGTCAAGGTCTGCCCAGCGAACGTCTATGTTCTTAGTATATGACATGACTTATTGTGAATGTGGCGATGCGGAAATGCGGCAGTGCGGCAATGTAGGAAGGCGCGCTTTGCGTTGCGGCGCGCCTGCAGTCACTCCGAGTGCTTCTGCGCAGACCGGCAATGCCCAGTGCCTAATGCCCTATGCCTCGCGAAGCGTCTGCCGCATTGTATAGGAGCTCATAATACTCATTCGCCATCCGGTTGGAATCAAACTGGAAACGCACATCGCGCATCCCGTTCTTCACCACCTGGCGCCAGGTATCCGGATTGTCATAGTATGCTGGAAGGATCTGGTTCTCCAGGATCTCATACAGCTGTTCCAGATCATAAGCATCCTGATCAATTACACTCATATTCTCATAGTCCACTGGTGGCACCACGTATCCGTTATGTCCATGACTGATGAACTCCACGATCCATCCATCGTTGGTGGAGAAATTTACCGCACCATTCATGGCAGCAGTCATCCCACTGGTACCGGACGCTTCACGCGGAACCCTCGGGTTATTCAACCACACATCTGCGCCTTGTTTCAGGCGCTTACTAAGGTGCAACTCATAACCCGTACAAACCGCAACATTGTTATAGTTCTTACTCAGATGAACGAGGTGATTGAAATCCGATATCGCGGGATAATCCACGGGATAAGGCTTTCCCGCCCAGATGATCTGCACGGGATATTTTTTGTTCGATAGCAGCGCTTCAAATCTCGCCTTGTTGCGCGTAATCAGTTCCGCGCGCTTATAGCCAGCAAATCGGCGAGCCCACACGATCGTAAACACATTCGGATCCAATAGCTTTCCGGTCTGGTCCGCCACCAGGTCAAAGGCGCGTTTCTTCAAATACCATTTGCGATCAATGAAACGCTCTTCATTGTTTTCATCCATCGCATCATACAATTGTTTATCCGCCCAATATCTCCAGTTCTGTGAATTGGTGATATGAATGATATTGCAGATGCCTTCATACTTACCCCACATCTTCCGGCTCACATGTCCATGCAATTCAGAAACACCATTGGCCAGTCGAGAAAAACGAAGGGCAACCAGGGAATGGTTGAACTGATCATCCTGCAATCCTGTCAGCGCCCTTACTTCATCAATCGAATAACCGTTGAAGTACGACATCTTATAGCAAAGATGGATATCGTGCTTTTCATTTCCTGCTTCTTCCGGCGTATGGGTAGTGAACACCAAACGCTTCCGCACTTCTTCTCTGCTGCCGAATTTGCGCAGCAAGTGAAACACGCAGGACACGGCATGTGCTTCATTCATATGATACACATCCGGATTGAAGTTCAGGAGATCAATCAATTTTGCACCGCCCAATCCGAGAAGGATGAACTGCGCTACCTTGGTAGCCACATTGGCATCATACAAACGATGCGTAATCGTCTGCGAAACGTAGTCGTTCTCCGGCAGATCCGTGCTCAACAGGAACAAGGGCGCGCTCTTGAACGTTTCGGGCTCCAGGTACCACACTTTCACCCAAACGGGCGCATCGTGAATGGCAATCTGGAATTTGATCCCGGTATCTTTTAAAAAATTATAGGTCTTCTCATTCCACTGCACCTGCAGGGTCTGATCCTGGTTCCTGGCCTGGTCATAATAACCATACTTCCAAAGGATACCAATACCGATCATGTTCTGCTTCAACTCGTAGGCGGAACGAAGGTGTGAGCCTGCTAAAAATCCAAGACCACCACTGTAAATCTTCAGTGGCTGGTGGACGGCGAACTCCATCGAGAAATAGGCGGCTTTGGTTGTATATCTGGGGTCAACGGAGTAGGGTACGTTGTAATGACTGAATTGTGTCATGATAACGGTTGCTTGCTTTTTAATGGGTCGCAATATAAACGGAAAAACCCTAAATCGATTGCCGAATGTGTAAAATTGACGCAAAGGAAATCAGAATAGCCCCATTTTCTAGCTTTTTGCTGCTTTTTTAGGCTTTTTGGGTGGTGCCTTCTTCGGATAGGAACCATTGAAGAAACATTTGATCCCCCTGTAATTGCCACAACCTTTTAGCTCCAGCAGGTTCACTTTATTGGCCGCGAAACTAAACTCCAGGCTGCAGGGATCACCCGGTGCACTGTAACGGGCCAGCCCGGGCTTAATAATTTCAGCCTCGCCTTTCAATTCTCCAACACATTCCCCATTGTTCTCTTCGAAATGCACAAAGAAGAGTAGTCGGTCCGCTTTAGCACCATCCCTGACACTGACGAAAT
>JBEISY010000044.1:0-9142 GCA_040375175.1 Chitinophagaceae bacterium | reverse complement strand
CAGACAAGGTTTCAACTCGGTATACATGATGTTGGATTCCGGTGCCCGTGGTTCTAAGCAGCAGGTAAAACAGCTCGCTGGTATCAGGGGTCTGATGGCCAAGCCCAGGAAGAGTGGTTCCAGTGGTTCAGAGATCATCGAGAACCCGATCCTCTCCAATTTCAAGGATGGTCTGAGTGTATTGGAATATTTCATCTCTACGCACGGTGCGCGTAAAGGTCTTGCGGATACGGCCCTTAAAACAGCCGATGCCGGTTACCTGACCCGTCGTCTCGTTGACGTTGCGCAGGATGTGGTGATCATGGAAGAAGATTGCGGCACACTGAGGGGTATTGCCACCAGTGCGTTGAAAGATAATGAGGACATCGTGGAACCGCTGTACGACAGGATCGTGGGCCGTACGTCCCTGCACAATGTGTATGATCCCTTGTCTGATGAGCAGATCTGCGAAGCAGGCGATGCCATTGACGAGCATGTTGCAAAACGCATTGAAGATGCAGGCATTGAAACAGTAGAGATCCGTTCTGTACTGACCTGCGAAAGCAAGCGCGGTGTGTGTGTGAAGTGTTATGGTGTGAACCTGGCAACAGGTGCACTGGCACAACGTGGTGATGCCGTAGGTATCATTGCTGCACAGTCTATCGGTGAACCGGGTACACAGCTGACCCTGCGTACCTTCCACGTGGGTGGTGTTGCCGGATCTGCTGCGGTAGATTCACAACTCGTAGCCAAGTTTGACGGTACCATCCAGTTCGATGGTCTGCGTACGGTTAAGTCTAAGAACAATGATGGTAGCGAAGTGGATATTGTTATTGGTCGTACCGGTGAGGTAAGGATCATGGATGTGAAGAACGACAGGCTGTTGATCACCAACAACGTACCCTATGGTGCAACGCTGAAGGTGAATGATGGCCAGAAAGTGACGAAGGGCGATGTGATCTGCTCATGGGATCCGTTTAACAACGTCATCCTTGCAGAGATTCCTGGTGTGATCAAACTCGAGAACGTTATTGAAGGTGTGACCTTCCGAGAAGAGTCAGATGAGCAAACAGGACACCGTGAGAAAGTGGTGATCGATACCAAGGATAAGACGAAGATCCCTGCGATCATCGTTGAAGGCAAGAAAGATTCGAAGAACTATAATACACCAGTGGGTGCACACCTGATCATCGATGACGGTGATGATGTGAAAGCCGGTCAGGTGTTGGTGAAGATCCCGAGGATATTGGGTAAACTCCGTGACATCACGGGTGGTCTGCCGAGGGTAACAGAATTGTTTGAAGCCCGTAACCCAGGTAACCCTGCGATCGTATCTGAGATCGATGGTGTGGTAACCTTTGGTGCCATCAAGCGTGGTAACCGCGAGATCGTGGTGGAAGCGAAAGATGGTGTGGTGAGGAAATACCTCGTGCCGTTGACGCGCCAGATCCTGGCACAGGATGGCGACTTCGTGAAGGCGGGTACATCTATGTCTGACGGACAAACTGCGCCGAGCGATATCCTCTCTATCAAAGGGCCTTTTGCCGTACAAGAGTACGTTGTGAATGAGATCCAGGAAGTATATCGTTTGCAGGGTGTGAAGATCAATGATAAACACATTGAGGTGATCGTGCGCCAGATGATGAAGAAAGTGGAAATCGTTGATCCTGGAGATACAAGGTTCCTGGAGGAAGATCTGGAAGACAGGTTTGCATTCAATGAGGAGAACGATTGGATCTTTGATAAGAAGATCGTTACCGAAGCCGGTGAGTCTTCCAAGTTAAAAGCCGGTCAGATCGTAAGTCTGCGTGAGGTGCGTGAAGAAAACTCCATACTCCGCAGGAACGATAAGAAGCTGGTTGAATTCCGTGATGCAAGGGCCGCTACATCAAGGCCTGTGTTGCTGGGTATCACCAAGGCTTCACTCGGTACGCACAGCTGGATCTCAGCCGCATCGTTCCAGGAAACAACCAAAGTATTGTCTTCTGCCGCTATCCAGGGCAAAACAGATGATATGATGGGTCTGAAGGAAAACGTTATCACAGGTCACCATATCCCTGCCGGTACCGGTATGAGGGAATTCGAAAACATGATCGTTGGTAGCAAGGAGGAGTATGAACTCCTGCAAACTACCCGCGAAGCGATGACCTTTGATGAAGAAGAATAATTAATCATTCAAAAGTCAACATTCAAAAATCAAAAACTGATTTTTTGAATGTTGACTTTTGACTTTTGAATGTAAACTGAAATGAAAAATATTTTACCTGCCATTACCGCGATTCTGGCCGTTCTCGTTGGCGTACTGTTTTACCTGCATTTTAAGAACCACTCGCAGATCGACAAGATCAATACAAAAGTGGCTGGCAATGATACTTCAGCAAACAGGCCATTGAAGATCGCTTATGTTGACCTGGACAGCATCCAGGAGAAGTATGACTACTATCGTGAGAAAATGACTGAGTTTGAGAAGAAAAAAGAAGGTGCGGATCGTGACCTGAACAATTCATTTCAGCGTATAGAGAATGAGCGTATAGCGTTTGTGCAAAAAGGTAATGCCATCACACAGGTAGAAGCCGAAGCATTCCAGCGCGATTATGCACGTAAGATGCAGAACCTGGAACAGCAGAAAGCCAATATGGAAAGGCAGATTCAGGAAGAAGGTATCAAAACGATGGATGAGCTGAAGAAAAAGATCAATGCTTTCCTGGCAGACTACAACACTACCAAGAGTTATTCTTACATTTTCTCTTATAGCAGCAGTATCAATGTGCTGTTCTATAAGGATACCGCTTTTAACATCACGAATGAAGTGGTGGCAGGTTTGAACCAGGCGTATAAGGCGACGAAGCCTGCAGCAGCTAAGTAGGCATTGGGCAGTGAGGCATTGGGCATTGGGCATTAAGGCATTAGGGAAGGGCGCAGATCTTGCGCCCTTTTTTATTGTCACTTAATGCAACAGTTCTGCGGCAGCGCTGATCATTGCCGTTGTAGGCTTGGTATCAGACGCCTGCAGCATATCAAATACTTGACCGATCCGGTTTATTTGTTGTGCCATACTTCTTTTGCCGTCTTCCGTTGCAGGCCTGTTGGCCAACAGTTGTTTCCTTAATTCATACAGGGAAAGTGAGATATCGTGCTGCGCTTGCAGATCTTTCGTTGCCGTTTTCACCCTGGGATCCATTTTCACTTGAAAGCTTTCTTCATGTACTTTGCCATCTACCGTAAGCCTTGCCGTGTATGTGCCCGGCATTACCCACGGAGAAGTTGGATCCGGTGGCGTGTTTTTGTACACTGCACTGATGGGAAAGGTTGGCTCTATATCCAAAGGATCATAGTGCATGTCCCAGCTGAATCGATGTGCTCCAGCTTTAGCACACAGGATCTGCTGCGGCCTTACCCAATAGTCCGGCACATTATCCTGCGGTTTCGTGTAGGGTTTATCGTTAGACGTATATGTTCTCACCAATTTTCCCTTACTGTCAAGGATCTCCAATTTCACAAGGCTTGCATTGGCGCTTAAATGGTAGTTGATTACGGCGCCGTCCAGTGGATTTTCACCTGCTGGTTCTTCTTGTGGAACGGGTGTGTCTGTATAAGTACTCCATCGCACACGCCAGGCCTGTTGTGGTTTGTAAAGGATCATGGGTTGTCCGCTCAGCGCAGAACTGATTTGCCTCAGCGGTGTGATGTCATCGAGAATCCAGAAGCTTCTTCCGTGTGTACCCACTACGATGTCATCGTCCTTGATCACCAGATCTCGGATAGAAGTAGCAGGCATATTCAAACGCAAAGACTGCCAATGTTCGCCATCGTCAAAAGATACATATACAGCGCGTTCAGAACCTGCATACAGTAAACCCTTGCGAACCGGATCTTCCCGAACCGCATTGATGGGATCATTCGGCAACCCCTGCACAATCTCTTTCCAGGTTTTACCACCATCATGCGTTTTATAAATATGCGGTTTCATATCATCGAGCCTGATCCGGTTAACAGCAGCATACGCAGTGTTCACATCAAAATGGCTGGCTTCCATGAGGGATACTTTACTCCATGATGTGATTGCAGGCGGTGTAACATCAAGCCATTGTTTACCTCCATTTCGCGTCACGTGGATCAACCCATCGTCTGTACCACACCAGATTGTATTGGAATCTTTGAACGAAGGAGCAACGGTATAGATAACACCGCGGCGAGGCATGGTTTTCATTTGTGCATTGGTGAACACACCCACTGATGCAGGGATGTCCCATTCCTTTCTGCTGAGGTCTGGACTGATGACGGACCAGTTCATACCACCGTCCCGTGTTTTGAACAGCACGTTGCCGGCAAAGAATAATGTTTTGGGATCGATGGGTGAGAAGAGTACCGGCGCGGTTCTGATGAAGCGATATTTACCGGAGCGCACCGCTTCAGGAGCAATGTTTTGCGTTTGTCCCGTGCGTTTATCGTGCCTGGTTATTTTACCGCCATAGATGATGTTGTGATCCAATGGGTCCGCTGCCACATAGCCATATTCCTCCACGCCAACCGGATGCCATTCACGATAAGTAATGAAACCATCGTTGCCTCTGGAAACAATACCCACTGATCCACTTTCCTGCTGCCCACCGTAAACATTGTAAGGAAAAGCATTGTCGGTGCTCACATGGTAAAACTGTGCCGTGGGTTGGTTGTACCATGATGAAAATGTTTCGCCACCGTTGACGGTGATAATGGCACCCTGGTCTGAGGCAAAGAGGATGATCTTGTTGTTGTTGGGATTGATCCAGATGCGATGGTAGTCATCGCCACCCGGCGCGCCCCTGAAGGCGGTCCAGTTGATTCCTCCATCTGTAGATTTCCATGTAACAACATTGGCACTGTAGACGATGTCTTTATTGGTGGGATCTACTTTCACTTCGGCGAAGTCTGCGCCCCTTCCCCAATACCGCGGATCGGATTGGATGAGTTGCCAGCTGGCCCCTGCATCATCACTGCGGTAGATACCGGGTTTATCACCGGCATCAACGGTGGCGTATAACCGATTTGGATCTGATGGCGCAATGCAGAAGCCAATGCGTCCAAGTCCCTGTGCAGTTGTAGGCAGTCCTTTTTCCAACTTCACCCAGGTCTCGCCACCATCCGTTGATTTAAACAGCCCACTTTCTGGTCCGTTCCATGCGCCATTTTCCCAGGGCCCCTGACGGCCTGCCCAAAGGTCCGCGTAAACGATGTTTGGATTTTTGGGATCGATGGTCACCTGGATGGCGCCGGTATTTTCATCTTTATACAGGACTTGTTTCCATGTTTTTCCGCCGTCCAGTGTGCGGTAAACGCCTCGTTCTTTATTGGGACCGTAAGGGTGGCCGAGTACAGCAACAAATAACCTGTTTTCATTCTCCGGATCCAATGCCATGCCGCCGATCTGCTGGCCTTCCCGAAGACCAATGTGCAACCATGTTTTACCGCCATCGGCAGATTTATAGACACCATCGCCAACGGAGAGATCCGGACGTTGAAGACCCTCGCCACTGCCCACATAAATGACATTGGGATTGGAGGGAGAGACAACGATGTCACCAATAGATCCGGTGGGCTGATCGTCAAAAATAGGTATCCAGGTTCTGCCAAAATCCGTTGTTTTCCAGACCCCGCCATTGTTTACGCCCATGTAAAATACATTGGGCTGGGATGGAACGCCGGTGGCGCCAACCGTTCTGCCCGCGCGGTGCGGACCGATCATCCGCCATTTCATCGCTGTGAAATATTCAGGAGCAAATGGTTGCGAATAAGCGTGTAAGCAGGTCATCAGGGTCAACAGGCAGAACAATTTTTTCATAACAAGGAGTTCTGATTAAATGTAAGGCCTAAACACTATAACCTAATGCCTATATCCTATTTTTCCTATCTTTCGAAATAAATCCTTTGCATGACGGAACAGTCGAATTTTAAACCCAGCCTGGGACTACTTGATGCTACGATGGTTGTAGCAGGATCCATGATCGGTTCGGGAATTTTCATTGTGAGTGCAGACATCGTCAGAAATGTGGGCAGTGCAGGCTGGCTCATCGGCGTATGGGTGATCACGGCCGTGATGACCATCATCGCCGCAGTGAGTTATGGAGAGCTGAGCGGGATGTTCCCCAAAGCGGGCGGACAATATGTATACCTCAAGGAAGCCTACAATCCGTTGGTGGGCTTTCTCTATGGCTGGAGTTTCTTTTCCGTGATACAGACCGGAACCATTGCAGCAGTGGCCGTAGCTTTTGCGAAGTTCACCGGATATTTTATTCCGGCATTCAGGGCCACACCGGAGAATGTGCTCTTCACTGTTGGGCCATTCGCGGTTAACAAAGCGCAGTTATTGGGGATCATGATCATCATCGTACTAACGTATATCAATACCCGAGGAATCAAGGAGGGTAAGATGATCCAGACCACTTTTACGATATCGAAATTATTATCGCTGTTTGGCTTGATCATTTTTGGTTTTCTGTTGGCGAAAGAAAGTTTCTGGAGCGCCAACTGGGAAACAGGCATGCATGCGCAGGAAGTGGTAGACAAAGCCGCCACTGCTGCAACGGTGAGCTGGCGGGATATTGGTGGTGTTGCCCTGATGGGGGCCATCGCCGCATCCATGGTAGGTTCCGTCTTTAGCAGTGATGCCTGGAACAATGTGACCTTCATCGCCAGTGAGATCAAGAACCCCAAAAGAAACATCGGGTTGAGCCTTTTCCTGGGTACCCTGCTCGTTTCCATCATTTATATTTCCACTAACCTGATGTACCTGCATGTGTTGCCACTGAACCAGATCGCCTTCCCTGAGGAAGACCGGCTGGCGGTGGCTGCAGCCAATGTGATCATGGGAAATACCGGCAAGGCGATCATCGCCATCCTCATCATGATCTCTACTTTTGGTTGTATCAACGGACTGGTTCTTGCCGGCGCAAGGGTGTACTATACCATGGCACAGGATCGCCTCTTCTTTAAGAAAGCTGCGTCCCTGAACAACAATGCGGTACCACAATGGGCGCTTTGGGCACAGGCCGTGGTGGCCTGCTTACTCTGCTTAAGCGGCCGATATGGTGACCTGCTGGATATGGTGTCTTTTGTAGTGGTGATCTTCTATGTACTTACCATCATCGGCATATTCATCCTTCGGGCTAAGCGGCCGGAAGCAGAGAGGCCCTACAAAGCATTTGGATACCCTTTCCTGCCAGCCATCTATATTATCATGGGAATTACCTTCTGCAGCCTGTTGATCGCCTTTAAACCGCAGTACACCTGGCCTGGCATGATCATCACTTTGTTGGGTATTCCGATCTATTACATTGCGGTTGCGGCAAGGAAATAGGGCGTTTAAATTTTGAACTATGTTTCCGACGGGAAAGACCATAGTTTGCGGGAAACAATTGAAGCCTTAGCCAATCAGTTCCAACTTACCCAAGAAGAGCGTCAGGAACTGCTGCCATCAGGATATCAGGCTATTTTTGATAATCGAGTGGGGTGGTCAAAAACGCATATTTTTAAGGCAGGACTGCTTGATTCTCCTAAAAGATCAATTTTTAGGATAACAGAACAAAGGAATATCAGAGAATATAGTAAGTTTACAAGCTTATAGCGGATTTAGATAAACTGCCTAAACTTTGTACATTTATGAATCCAGTCAATAACCCTTATACTCCTGGAGCTGGTTCTCCCCCGCCGGAGTTGGCGGGTCGGGAGGAGATAATTTCCACTACAAGGGTCAGTTTTGAGAGACTTATAAAGGCCAGAGCTACCCAAAATTTGACGCTGATTGGGTTAAGGGGCGTGGGTAAAACCGTTTTACTAGATAAGCTTAAGTCTGTGGCAGAAGAATTGGGAATGACTACGCTAAGAATCGAAGCCCCTGAAAATAAGTCTTTGCCGGCCCTAATTGCCCCAGAAATAAGAAAAGCACTCATAAAGCTGTCAAGGGTTGAGCTAGCTAAGGACTTAGCATTGAGGGCATTAAAGGGCTTAGCGGGGTTTGCAAAAGCCCTTAAAATCAAATACGCTGATATTGAAGTAGGGCTGGATCTTGAGCCTGAGAAAGGATTGGCAGATAACGGCGATCTTGAATTAGATTTGAAAGATTTAATGGAGGCCGCAGCATCTGCTGCAAAAGCGGCAGGAACAGGGATTGTAATATTTATTGATGAGTTACAGTACGTTGATGAGGGCCAGATGGGTGCATTGATTACCTCACTTCATGCTTGTTCACAAAAACAGCTTCCTGTTTTGATGGTTGGCGCTGGACTACCACAATTAAGAGGAAAAATGGGACAGGCAAAGTCGTATTCAGAAAGGTTATTTTCATTTCGGGAAATTGGCCCACTTCAAAGAGAAGATGCTAGAAAGGCGATTGTAAACCCGGCAAAAGATGAGGGAGTCGAGTTTGAAGACGATGCCCTCGATGAGATTGTTAGAGTAACGGGGTGTTACCCTTATTTTATCCAAGAATGGGGGAAGCATACTTGGGAGGTAGCAGATGCCTCTCCAATAAAATTGAAAGATGTTAAGAGTGCATCTAAGTTAGCCGTAGCGACTCTGGACGAGAGTTTTTTTCGAGTTCGATTTGATCGAATGACCCCTTCGGAGAAAGAGTATCTAAGATCAATGGCTGAACTGGGAAAAGGCCCCTATAAGTCTGGCGAAATAGCCAAGGTTCTTAATCGTACTGTTTCGTCTTTGGGACCAGTACGTTCTAGCATAATCAAAAAGGGAATGATCTGGAGTCCCAATTATGGAGACACCGATTTTACTGTTCCTCTGTTTGACGAGTTTATGAAACGAATCATGCCAGACTTTAAGTCCTAGTTTCTTACATTCTGTATTGGAAAATGATTAATCTGTAAGACATGACTCTAAGTTGGAATGAAATAAAAGATCGGGCGATAAAATTTTCTAAGGAATGGGCCGATGCAACAAATGAAGAAGCTGATGCAAAGCCTTTTTTGATTGATTTTTTTGAAGTGTTTGGTATAACGCGGAAGCGTGTATCAACATTTGAGCATCGCGTCAAAAAGCTAGACGAAAAGGATGGATATATTGATTTGCTTTGGAAAGGGATGATCTTGGTGGAAATGAAGAGCAAAGGTAAGAGTTTAGACAAAGCTCATGCACAGGCAAAAGACTATATGCACGGTTTGAAAGAGTT
>JBEISY010000463.1:0-1906 GCA_040375175.1 Chitinophagaceae bacterium | reverse complement strand
TCCATGATCAAATACCACATCCTTCCAACGGAGGGAGTCAGTAGGTGAGTAAGGAATCGTATCATTATTAATGGCAAACAAAGTCACGTCATACATGCCGGACTTTATGCTGCCCACTTCTTTTCTTGGTGCCTTGGACTGGCTCCAACCCTGGTATCCCTGGATAATGCCCATGACTAAATTAAACCCAATGAACACGTACTTCATGACAAATCTTAAGATGCGCACCCACTTTTTGGAAAACCGTACCTCATATATCTGCGAAGGCGCCACGGTCTTGTTGAACAAAAAAGGCAACAGCCTTTTGTATTCATAGATGATGAGTATCACACTCATCACAAACAAATGAATAGAATAGAGCTTAACCGGAATATCGTAACTCAGGTTCAGCATCACCACATTAGCAAAAACGGCCGCAGCTACAACCGCGCCGAAAGCTGAGGTTCTTCTGAAAAACAATAAAATGCCCGCCATCACTTCCATCACGCCAGAGAAAGCCTGGTATGAATCCGAGTACCCCACAAATAACCAACTGAGTCGCATAGGGAGTAAGTCGCCCAGCGGTGTGGCCAACTGGCTGAGGGAAGGGAATATCATCTGGAGGCCGAAAATCTTGATGATCCCATAGCTCAACAGCGCGATGATGAGGGTATATCGGAGAACAACACGTAGCAAGTAAGACAACCCGTTATAGTTTCTGGCCCTTAGGTCTGTGATGGTCCATATGACCATACCAACCGCTGCAAGAACCAGGTTCATCTTCACCTGCGTCCAACCAAATGAAGTATCTCCACTTCCGTTCAACGGGACCAGTTCCTTATAGGTTTTAAAAATCTTCGCATTGAAAAAATTCACCAGCCAGTCGATACCCATGTAATAGTACTGACTGATATAGCTCACGCCGGGGAGCTCAAGGATCCAGGTCCACGGAGCTGTGTACAGTAAGAAATAGATGAAGATGAACCGAAACAAGATCTTCTCGGCTAAGGACCATTGTATTCTGCCGGGCCAGGGTTGAAGGGTTAAAGACTGCATGTAACTGATTATAGACAAAAAATAAGAACATCTTTAGAATCTTCCAAGACTGAACCATGTAATCTTTTACTTACCTGCACGCATAGCCGCAAACGCTTTCTGATCAATCTTTTTTCCTGATCTGCAATTCCTTCCATGGCGTAGATCCATCTTCCTCACGGGTAAATCTATGCCGAAGACTTTCGCCAATCACGATCTCGGCGGTGGTATACACTTTACTGCCATCCATCAGGTGCCCGCCAATGGTTTTGCCCGTACTATCACTGACACTGATATGAAGATGACTTCCGTTAACACTGACGGTTCCCGTGAGGGATACGATTTCAAGATGTACTTGTAGTGTATCCGCTGCTGGTAGGTTTGCATACCTTACCTGCAACACTGTTAGACTCCCCACACAAGTACTGATCCAACCTGCTTCTATCTGTTCCCGTTTTACATAGGCTTCAATCTCCCCTTTAAGATCAGTTCCAGGCCTTAGGCGAAGTGGATGAAAACGATAGGTTTCTTTTTCCATTGGGGGCTTGTGATTACATTGAATAAAAAGCAACAAACAAAGTCCAAGTAGTGAAAGCCTGCACATCTCCTAAGGTAAGTCCGAAAAAGGAATAAACCTGACTGGGATCATTTTTTGGGCATGCAGGAAGACCGATATTTACGGGTGAATTTAGATTTCTCACAAAAAAAGATCTGATATGGGAAACACAAATAAGGTATTTACCGCATTGGGCATTGGACTGGCCGCAGGAGCAGTTCTCGGTATATTGTTTGCACCAAGAAAAGGCGCAGAAACGAGGGATATGCTGTCTAAAAAATCCCAGGCACTTGCCGATGAGATCAACGATGGAATTGCTGAAGGCAGGAAAAAACT
>JBEISY010000078.1:0-7342 GCA_040375175.1 Chitinophagaceae bacterium | reverse complement strand
GTCAATGGCGATATCTTGGGTGAACCAGTTAAAGAGTCCCATTGTACGATTGATATTGGTTTTCTAGTTAATGTGGGCAAAATTCAATAAATAATTCCAATAAACAACGTCATTATGAACGTTTTATGCGGGATTTCACAACATTTATCCGGAAACCGCTCACTGAAACTCGTACCCGATATCCTTCCGATAGTAGATGCCTTGAAAATCGATCAACTCCATGATCTTGATGGAACGTTGAGCGGCTTTATGGACCGAGTCCCCAAAGGATGTTACAGCGAGCACCCTTCCCCCATTGGTCAGGATCTTTCCGCCTTCTTCACTGGTTCCTGCATGGAACACGATGGTATCGTCTTCATTCAGGATGTCCAGTCCATCGATCTCAAATCCTTTTTCATAACTGCCCGGATAACCGCCGCTAACGGCAACCACGGTGGAAGCAGCTCTCTTCTCAAATTCCAGGGTTTTGCCTGCCAACCGATGTTGCGAGGCGGCGAGGAACAGGTCAACCAGGTCAGACTTCAGCCTGGGGATCACCACCTCGGTTTCGGGATCACCCATCCGGCAGTTATACTCTATCACTGACGGCTCATTATTCACATTGATCAGTCCGAAGAACACAAAGCCTTTGTACGCCAGTTTCTCCGCATGGATACCCCTGATGGTGGGTTCGATGATGCGGGTGCGCACTTTCTCCATGAACACCGCATCGGCAAAAGGAACCGGACTCACTGCGCCCATTCCGCCAGTATTCAGGCCCTTATCGCCCTCCCCGATTCTTTTGTAGTCCTTGGCTTCGGGCAGCAGCACATATGATTCCCCATCTGTAAGTGCAAAAACACTCAGTTCAATACCGATCAAAAACTCCTCTACTACCACTTTATGCCCGGCCGATCCAAATTTGGATTGCTGGATCATCAGTTCAAATTCAGCCATGGCCTCTACGTGATTCTGGCAAATGATCACACCTTTTCCTGCCGCCAATCCATCTGCCTTGAGGACGATGGGCAAGGGGTGATACTGGAGGTAAGCAACCCCCTCGGCATAGTTGGTCTGGTTAAATTCACGATAAGCAGCGGTTGGAATACCGTGCCTTTGCATGAAGGCCTTCGCGTAAGCCTTACTTCCCTCCAGCTGGGCGGCTTCTTTGGATGGACCAATGAGGGCCACGTGTTTCAGTGCCGCATCGTTCTGGAAATAATCATAGATCCCATTCACCAATGGCTCTTCGGGCCCCACCACCACGAGGTCAATATGCTCCCGCAGGCAAACCGACTGTATCGCCACAAAATCATTAACCTGGATATTGATATTCTCGCCACATTCACTTGTACCGGCATTGCCCGGAGCGATGTAGAGTTTCTCACACAATGGACTTTGCGTGATCTTCCAGGCCAGGGCGTGTTCCCTGCCCCCGGATCCAAGCAGAAGGATCTTGATTGGTTTCATGCCCGCAAAGATAAGGGGTCAATGTGGCAATGCGGCAGTGCGGTAATGTAAGAATCTATATATTCACGGCACCAAAATTAATTGCATGGCTGATCAGAAATCCGGACATCCACGCGGACTATACATACTCTTCGCAACGGAAATGTGGGAGCGTTTCAACTACTACGGGATGCGTGCCATCCTCATTCTTTTTATGACAAAGGCGCTGTTGTTCGACAAAGTCTTTGCTTCCAATCTTTACGGCAGCTACACCAGCCTCGTTTACCTTACGCCATTGATCGGAGGTTATGTTGCTGACCGCTATTGGGGGAATAAAAAATCGATTATACTGGGTGGTCTGCTGATGGCCATCGGGGAATTGATCCTGTTTTTTTGCGGATCATTGTATGAAAGCAATCAATCCCTTTCCTCGCTGCTCTTCTTCTGCGGCCTCGGCTTCATGATCACCGGCAACGGTTTCTTTAAACCCAATATCTCCTCCATGGTGGGTCAGCTCTATCCACAAAACGACAGGAGAATAGATCCCGCATACACAATATTTTACATGGGTATCAATGTAGGCGGCGCTTTGGGGCCTATTGCGTGCGGGCTCGTGGGAGACACAGGAAGTCCTGCCGATTTCAAGTGGGCTTTCCTCGCCGCCGGCATTGGCATGCTCCTCAGTGTGATCATCCAGAAGATCTACCAGGATCAATACCTGGTTGACCCGGATGGCAAACCATTGGGCGAGATCCCGAAGGATGCGCCAAAACAAGTCAACAATCCACTATATATCTTTTTAGGACTTGCTGCCCTGTCGGCTATCATGATCGGACTTTTGTTTATTGACGCGAAGGTGTTCAGCTTCCTGAGCTACCTGCTCATCGGCAGTCTTGTACTCATTGGTGTACTGATCTTCACAGACAAAACACTGACCAGCATTGAAAAGAAAAAAGTACTCGTGATCTTCACAGTGTCGTTCTTTGTAGTGTTCTTCTGGAGTGCTTTTGAACAAGCCGGGGCCTCACTCACATTTTTTGCTGATGAGCAAACCGACAGGTCACTGGGATGGAATGTACCGGTGTGGATCCTGTACGGATTGCTGGGCCTTCTGCTTTTTATTCTATTCAGATTCTATGGCAGTGCAACAAAAAATCTGGGCGCCGAGGAGAAGAATCTGCGCACCGGCGCCTATGTGCTTCTCTCTTTACTTGCGGCGGGGGTGTTGTATGGCATATTCAGCCTGATACAAGACGGCAGATCCGTGATACCTGTGGAGGAGGTCCCTGCAAGTTTGTTCCAGTCGCTCAACTCAATTTTCGTAGTAGCCTTCGCACCGGCATTTGCTTGGCTTTGGATGAAGCTGGGTAAATATGAACCCAACTCACCGGCAAAAATGGCGCTGGGTCTGCTGTTGCTCGCACTTGGTTATCTATGGATCGCCTTTGGTGTACAGAACGTTCAACCGGGCCTCAAAGTGAGTATGGCATGGTTAATCGTGATGTATATGTTGCATACCTGGGGAGAACTCTGCCTTTCGCCCATCGGACTTTCCCTTGTCAATAAACTTGCACCGCTCAAATTTGCATCCTTGCTGATGGCGGTATGGTTTCTGGCCAACGCCTTCGCGAATAAACTGATGGGCGAGCTCAGCGCACTTTACCCAGATGGCAAAACAACTTATTTCCTGGGCTACAAAATGGAAACCATGTATGACTTCTTCATGTTGTTTGTGATCATGTCAGGGATCGCGGCGTTGCTGCTTTTCCTGCTGTCAAGATCGCTAGGCAAGCTGATGACAGCGAAATCATAAATCATTAAAGAGAACGACCGGTCATCGGTCGTTTTTTTTTATCTTGACCACCAATTAAAACCTGCTGCCATGTCTGATAAAAAATTCACGCCCTTCGTTTTACCCGAGACGAATATGAAAGAGTTCACCATCAAGTCTGTATTGGTGGGCTCTGCTTTCGGGATCATCTTTGGTGCAGCAACGGTGTACCTGGCGTTGAAAGCGGGACTTACCGTATCGGCCTCCATTCCCATTGCCGTGATGGCCATTGCGCTGAGTAAGCTCTTCCTGAAAACAACCATTCTCGAAAACAATATCATCCAAACCACAGGCTCCGCGGGTGAAAGCATCGCCGCAGGTGTGGTATTCACCCTGCCTGGGTTTCTTTTCCTGAGTGAAAAAAACAGCGCAGATTATTTCAACTACCTCACCATCCTCACCCTTGCCATCTTCGGTGGTATTCTGGGAACATTGATGATGATCCCGTTGAGAAAAGCCCTCATCGTGAAAGAACATGAGAACCTGCCCTATCCCGAAGGCACGGCATGCGCATCTGTTTTAAAGGCCGGAGAGAAGGGTGGTAATTTTGCAAAGACAGCTTTCCTCGGCGTAGGCGTAGCCGCCATCTATGCATTTCTCCAGAAAATCCTGCACGTGGTTGCTGAAACCCCATTCTGGATGACGAAGCAGGCAAATAAATTTTTCCCTTCTGCTAAAGTGAGTGGCGAGATCACACCAGAATATCTTGGTGTGGGGTATATCATCGGTCCAAAAATTGCGAGCGTATTGGTGGCCGGTAGTGTGCTGACATGGTTTGTGTTCAACCCGCTGCTTGCATCATTGGTTCCCTCTGACATGATCGCCACGCAGTTGATCAAGCTGGGTTATCTCAAAGATCTGGCAACAGCTGGTGGTAAAGGAAGCTGGGATCCGGTGACCCATACATTCGCCGACTATTCCGCAGCCATATACTTTGCATATGTTCGTCAAATTGGTGCAGGTGCCGTTGCTGCCGGAGGCTTCATTACCTTATTCAAAACCATCCCCACCATCGTTGCCTCTTTCAAAGGATCCCTCGGTTCCCTGAAAGGGAGAGCTGATGAAACCAATGTGTCCAGGACCGAGCGAGATCTGTCTATCAAGATCGTTGGATTCGGTAGTCTTGCATTGATCCTGTTAATGACGGTGTTACCGCAAGTACCTGGTGATACCATTATTGGTAAACTGCTCTTAGGTGTATTGGTGGTGATTTTTGGGGCCTTCTTCGTCACCGTATCATCCAGAATCGTTGGCCTGATTGGTTCTTCCAATAACCCCATCTCCGGCATGACCATCGCAACGATCATGGGTACCTGCCTGGTATTCATCGCGGTGGGATGGACGGGCAAGGTATATGAGCCGATGGCACTTGTTGTAGGCGGAATGATCTGTATTGCCGCAGCCAACGCCGGTGCCACTTCGCAAGATTTAAAAACAGGTTACCTCGTGGGCGCTACGCCGCGTAACCAGCAGCTGGCGCTGTTCATTGGTGCAATTGTTTCATCACTGGCGATTGGCATTACGGTAAAAGTATTGGATACGCCTACGCCTGAAATGGTTTCGCAAGGGATCATGCATGCCATCGGTACAGAAAAATATTCTGCACCACAAGCCACACTGATGGCTACACTGATCAAGGGGATTCTATCATTCAACCTTGATTGGCAGTTTGTAATCGTAGGGGTATTCATCGCCATTGTGATGGAACTCTGCGGCATCAAAGCATTGAGCTTCGCCATTGGCATTTACCTGCCCCTGGCTACTACCCTGCCGATCTTTATTGGAGGTATGATCCGCGCATTCGTGGATAAAAAACACAAGAAAGTAGGTGCGGCCGTGGAAGAAGAGGAAGACTTGCGCAAAGGCAATCTATTTGCGACAGGACTTGTGGCGGGAGGCGCATTGGCGGGAGTAATTGTGGCGTTCTTATCCGTCAACGAGGGCATCTCGTCTGCGCTTGGGAATATCAATATGGAACATGCCCTTACGGCGGGTCTTGGAACAAATGGCTATTTCCTGCTGGGAACACTTGCGTTCCTGGGGATGGGATTTATGTTGTATAGGATTGGTACTTCAAAAGAATAATATTGGCAAGCCAGACATTCATTAATACAAACATTCAGGAAATCCGGAGTGGTAACCTGGATTTAAGGCTGCCAACTTCAGAATTTTTGAATGACTGTATTAATGAATGCCTGGCTTGTCAAATAAAATCCAGTGTTGAATACTTTGCTCCCAGGATCGCTTCAGCATCTGCCCCAAGCCATTTATTCAAAATAGTTGCATATACCTGCTTGAAGTCCACCTGGTATTTGAGATCACCATCTTGCAGATCAGCAAGATTTGGCAATGCATTCAGGATACCTTTTTGTTGTAGCCCACCGGAAATCAGGAACATGTTATTTGCCGTGCCATGATCCGTACCGCCACTGGCATTCTGCGCAACCCTTCGTCCAAATTCAGAGAACGTAAAGATCATGACATCTTCAAACCTGTTGTTGGATTTAAGGTCTGCCGTGAACGCAGATAATGCACCGTTCAATTCATCAAACAAACGCTTCTGCTGGTTGGCCTGCAACACGTGGGTATCAAATGAACCGAGGGAAATGTAATACACCTTGGTATCAATATCGCTGAATATGAGACTGGCGACGGTTTTCAGGCCCTGCGCCAATTGGGTGAATGGATAAGTTCCCGTTGCCGGCCTGAGCTTGCTTTGTTTAAAAATATAGTCGGCCGATGAAATGGTTTCCGCCATGGTCTTGTACAGATAATCCGCTTGCGGATGTTCACCCTCATGATGTACCGAAGCGATCTCTTTGAAAAACGCTTCCTGGCTGCTGCCATAGAGGTTCCTGGGATTGCGGAACGCAAGCCCCTTGGCCTGTTCTCCTTTGAGAGCAAGGCTGAGCACATCATCTACCTCTAATGCCTGTGTAGGCTTATCACAGCCCTGGCATTGTGCATCCAGGTACCTGCCCAGCCAACCGGTTTGAAGCACCTGATCTGCCCTGGAACCGGTTTGCCAGATGTCCATACTGCGGAAATGTGAACGATCCGGATTGGGATAACCTACGCTGTTGAGAATTCCCAATGACCCATCGTCGTATAATGACTTCAGGTGTGTCAGTGCCGGATTCAGTCCGGCCTCGTCGGTCAGAGAAAGTGCCGCTTCCTTTTTTATACCCAGCGCGGGGCGACCTTTATAGTAGAGATCATTACGGTAAGGGATAACCGTATTCAGGCCGTCGTTGCCGCCAGACAACTGGATCACTACGGTTACTTTATTGCCTTTCGGCACCATAGCAGGCCTTTCAAAGGCCTTGAGAAAGCCGGGGATAAAGGCCGATCCTGTAGCGAGGCTGCCTATTTGTATAAAGTTTCTTCTTTTGATCAGCATGGTGATTGTTTTACATGAGTTGATATTCCGGCAGGCTCATCAACTGAATGGTAACGGATTGAATATACTTTTCACGGGACGAGAGATCGGCATTACGGTCAAGCATAGCCGCATCTATCGTTCCATATGGCAGCAAGGTGGCAGCCATATGCGCCAGCAGTTCCTCTCTTTTTGTTTTCGAAAATGCAGAGACATATACGGGCCATTCAATGTCAACATTGATAACGCCTGTACGTTTGGGCGTTTTATCGGCCACGCCCATCATCACGTCATCATCATCCTTTGGTTTGGCTACCAGCCCTTCATCATCGTGTAATAACCTGGGCAGTCGCAATCGATACATCAACGATGAACTATCGATCCAGTTTCTGCCGCCGGGCCATCCCGCTACGTTGGGCGGATAGAAAAGCACCTGGCCCAGTAAACGCTGGTACAGCAGCTGTACTTCGTCAGTGTTAAACTTCATCGGCAGCATCCTGCGCAGCCCAACCAGGAGCTGAACCGGGGATTTGATGATCACGCCGCGGTTCTTTTCCTCGTAAAATGACGGGGAGAGAAATATGGTACTAAGCAGTTTTTTAACATCATAACCAGACTGAAAAAATTCTTTGGAAAGCTTTTCCACGACAGCAGGGTCCGCTGTTTCATTCACAAAGAAACGGTAGATCTTGGCAGTGATATAG
>JBEISY010000439.1:0-2149 GCA_040375175.1 Chitinophagaceae bacterium | reverse complement strand
TGGGGTACGGTGGAATGATGACGGGTCAGTTTGATAAAGCGGCAGAACGATTGCTGAAAGTTGTGAAAGCTGAACCAGAGAACATGGAAGCTGTTTTTTTACTGGCAGAAGCCTATGAGCGGTCAGGAAACAAAACAGAAGCGGTCAGGTGGTATACAACAGGAAAGAAATCAGTTAAAAATCCGGAACTGTTGAAAGCCATCGAAGAGAAGATCAAATCATTGCAATAGATTATTCACTAATAAATTTTTGTACGATGCCTTGTGGTAAGAAAAGAAAACGTCATAAAATCGCCACGCATAAGCGGAAAAAACGTCTGAGGAAGAACCGTCATAAGAAAAGGAACAAGTAATCCAAGGTTCCTCTCCGCCCGGAGAAACACCCAATACCGGATACGGCTTTTATGCCCATAATCATGGATGCTTGCCGCTGTTCGGAAAGTGGAATTATTGATGGTCCAAGTGTTTTCACGCTTTGAATAAAGAATTGATCATAAACGCGGCTCCCCAGGGTGTTGAAATCGCCCTGCTCGAGGATAAGCGACTGGTAGAGATGCATAATGAAAAAGCAGACGCCAGTTTCGCTGTGGGAGACCTATATCTGGGAAAAGTCAAAAAGCTCATTCCCGGGTTGAATGCCGCATTTGTGGACGTAGGTTTTGAAAAAGACGCCTTCCTTCATTATACGGACCTCAGCCCCTACGCGCGCTCCCTGCTCAAGTTCACCAATATGGCGATCAATGATAAAACGCCGGAGGGACTTGATTTTACCAAATTTACGGTGGAGCCTGAGATCATTAAGACCGGAAAGATCAACGAGGTCTTGGGCCAGAAACCAAATGTCCTGGTGCAGATCCTTAAGGAACCCATCGCCGCAAAAGGCCCCAGGCTGAGCTGCGAAATTTCCCTCCCGGGCCGCTTTGTTGTTGTTACCCCCTTCAATGATATCATCGCCGTTTCACGGAAGATCCATTCTTCTGAAGAACGGCGCAGGTTGCAGAAAATCGTTGAATCCATCAAGCCGAAAAATTTTGGTGTAATTGTAAGAACAGCAGCGGAAGGAAAGAACACGGCTGAATTGCATGAGGACCTGAACAACCTGGTGAACAACTGGGCCCTGATCCAAAAAAACCTAAAAGGCGCGGCCGCTCCGGCAAAAATCCTGAGTGAGCAAACCAAAACCACCAGCATGCTGCGGGATCTGTTGAACGAAGATTTCAACAAGATCATCATCAATGATAAAAGCATTTACAACGATACCCGTAACTATATCCAGAAGATCGCCCCTGAGAAACTGGACATCGTTTCCTTTCACCACAATGGTGCCCCCATCTTTGATCATTTCGGGATCACCAAACAAGTGAAAGCTGCGTTCGGGAAAACGGTGAACCTGCCCAGCGGTGCCTACCTGATCATCGAACATACCGAAGCCCTGCACGTGATTGACGTGAACAGCGGATACAAAAGCGTAGGAAACAACCAGGAAGAAAATGCGATCCAGACCAATATGGAAGCGGCTGAAGAGATCGCCAGGCAACTGCGCCTGCGTGATATCGGCGGTATCATCGTGGTAGACTTCATTGACATGAAGAATCCCGAGAACAAGAAAAAGCTGGCTGACGCGATGGAAGGCTATATGCGCACAGATCGTTCCAAGCATGCGGTTCTTCCGATCTCCAAATTCGGGCTGATGCAGATCACCAGGCAACGGATGAAGCCTGAAATGAATATCAACACTCAAGAGGTGTGCCCATCCTGTCATGGTACCGGCAAAATATCTTCTGCCCTGATCCTGGAGGATGAGATCGAAAAAAACATCAGCTACCTGGCGATGCAAAAGCACAGGGTGTTGACAATCACCGTACATCCCATACTTCATGCCTACCTGACCAAGGGGCTGTTCTTCTCATCTATTGCGCGCAAGTGGAAGCGCAAGTATAATATTAAACTGGACATTACCTCCAACAATCAAAGTCACCTTACTGAATTCCATTTCTTTGATGGACACGGCGACGAGATCAAGCTCTAGCAATTAACAAATGACAATAGGCAATTAGCAATTGGCACTAGACTTTAAAAACTAGTATCTAAAGTCTAGTGCCAATTATTAATTGCCAATTGCTAATTGTTATTTACCAAATAAAAAACCC
>JBEISY010000160.1:0-5042 GCA_040375175.1 Chitinophagaceae bacterium | reverse complement strand
GCCCTGAAGATGAGTGCGAACGCATCCAGCAGAAAAAGTCTTTTTTCCATGTTAGTCGCTTACAGTACAGTGGTCGTTAGTCTACTTAAAATCTGGTTCCCAGGAAATGGGGTAACATTTTTCTCCAGGTGGGCCAATCGTGATTCACGTCATGCCCCCATAAGTCGAGCTCATGCGGCAATGCTTTACCGTGCAGCACTCCTGAAAATCTTCGGTTGGCTTCGGGGTCTTCATAGGAACCCTGGCCCGTAGCAATGATCAGCTTTCCTCTTCTGATCTGCTCAAGCACATAGTGATCTGTAAGGTTGGGGATATAATGAATGGGTGAGTTATAATATACCTGCTCATCATAGTAACCATCAGTATACTCCGTGAGGTCATACACCCCACTCATGGCGATGGCACCATTGATGAGATCGGGACGTTTGAGGAAAAGATTCATGGAATGCAATGCACCAAAAGACGCGCCGGTGATGAAAATTGGCGTATCCCATGATGTGGCATTCTTTATGAATGGAACCACCTCGTTGTAGATATACTCGTTGAACTGGTTCTGCCGAATGGCCTTGTGCGAACCCTCCATCTGCTTGTTCAGCCAGCTTTCTGTGTTGATACTGTTCACAGAAAACACTTTGCACTTGCCAGAATCAATGAATGGCGCAAGCTCATCGATCAGCTTAAACCGCTCATACTCCAGGTAATCCGCCGCCGCCGTCGGCACCATCAACAACGCGAAACCATAGTTTCCATAAGTGACAATGGGCATGTCTTTACCCAGGGCGGGTGAGTACCAGGAGGTGATTTGTCTTTCCATGAATTAAAGATAAGTTTTTTAGGTCGCAGTTCGCAGGTCGCAAGGTCGCAGTTCGCAGGTCGCAAGTTCGCATAGGGACTTGCATATCAGGACCTCTGCGACCTTGCGAACTGCGAACTGCGAACTATCGTTTCATTTGCTCCAGCTTCTTCTGCATTCCAAACATCTCGTCTCTCAGCCGTGCCGCCTCCATAAAATCCAAGTCCCTGGCGGCTTTCTCCATGTCTTTTTTTGTTTTGGCGATGGCTTTCTCCAGCTGGGGAACGGTCTGGTACTCTGCCTGTTCCTCCGCCGCCATCGTCACGAGTTCCGCGTCCGGACCTACTGCCAGCGGATTATTCATATCATAGCCTTTGATGTCCAGCACCGAAGTCTGTGCAAACACCTGTTGCTTAGACTTGATGACCGTCGTGGGCGTGATCCCATGCTTCTCATTGAACTCCATCTGTTTGATCCGCCTGCGGGTTGTTTCATCGATGGTTTTTTGCATACTGTCGGTCATCTTATCGGCATAAAAAATCACCAGCCCATCCACGTTACGGGCAGCCCTTCCCGCGGTCTGGGTCAATGATTTTTCATTCCTTAAATAGCCTTCTTTGTCGGCATCCAAAATGGCCACAAGCGATACCTCCGGCAGATCAAGTCCTTCCCTCAACAGGTTCACACCTACCAACACATCGATCTCACCCAGCCTCAGCTGTCTCAGGATTTCCACCCTATCGAGGGTATCCACCTCACTATGGATGTATTTCGATTTGATGTTGATCCGATGTAAATACTTGTCAAGCTCTTCCGCCATTCTTTTGGTCAGCGTGGTCACTAATATTCGATCGCCTTTCTTGATGCGCTGATCGATCGCATCCAACAGATCATCGATCTGGTTCTTGCTTGGCCTGATCTCAATGGGTGGATCCAGCAGTCCCGTGGGCCGCACCACCTGTTCCACCACTACGCCTTCACACTTGGCCAATTCATAATCACCCGGCGTGGCTGAAACGAACACCACCTGGTTGAGTATGGTTTCAAATTCACCGAAATTCAGTGGGCGATTATCTAAGGCCGAGGGCAGCCTGAAACCATAATCCACCAACACGAGTTTCCGGCTTCTGTCGCCGCCATACATGCCACTCACCTGTGGAATGGTCTGGTGACTTTCATCGATCACACATAAAAAGTCTTTCGGGAAATAATCCAACAAACAGAAGGGCCGGTGGCCCGGAGCTCGCCGATCGAAAAACCTGGAGTAATTCTCCACACCATTGCAATAGCCTAACTCACGGATCATTTCTATATCAAAGTTTACGCGCTCACTCAATCGCTGTGCTTCAATGAATTTTCCGGTCGATTTGAAATACTCCACTTGTGCCTGCAGCTCGTCCTGCATTTCATACAGGATCTGTTGCATCATATCTTTTGGTGCGAGATAAAGATTCGCGGGAAAGATGGCCACATTATCCATTACCTGCTGGCGCTTTGCGGTGTTCACATCAATGGATTCGATCTCCTCAATTTCATCGCCGAAGAATGTGATCCGATAGCCATAATCCAAATAGGGCAGGTTGATGTCCACCGTATCTCCTTTCACCCGAAAGGTTCCTCTTGTAAAATCCGTTTGTGTTCTGCTGTATAATGCGTTCACCAGTGCATGCAAAAATCCCTGCCTGCTGATGACTTGTCTCTTGTGGATGCGGATGATCCCATTTTCAAAATCTGCAGGATTACCCAAACCATAGATACAACTCACGGATGCCACCACGATGATATCCCTTCTTCCTGTCAGCAATTGCGAAGTGGCCTGCAGACGGAGTTTATCAAGTTCTTCATTGATCGATAGATCTTTTTCAATATAGGTATCACTCACCGGCATATACGCCTCGGGCTGGTAGTAATCGTAGTAGCTGACAAAATATCCCACAGCATTGTCCGGAAAGAATTGCTTGAACTCTCCATACAATTGCGCCACCAGGGTTTTGTTGTGCGTCAGCACCAGTGTAGGCTTTTGCACCTGCTGGATCACATTGGCCATCGTGAACGTCTTTCCCGATCCGGTTACACCCAACAGGGTCTGGTATTGCTCGCCATTCTGTATGCCTTCCACCAATTCCTGGATGGCAGTTGGCTGGTCACCGGCCGGTGTGTAAGGCGATTGCAAATTGAACTTGCTCATAGTTTCATTTCTCCAGGAACAGGACGTACACATGGTCGTCCATGATGATCCCATTTTTTACGACGTTCTTTCTCCGAACGGATTCTAACACAAATCCGTTCTTCTCCAGCGCTCTCATCGATCCCGTGTTGTGCGCAAAGATCTCTGCGTACACGCGGATGGTCAGTGGCGAAACTTCCTTTATTTTATCTACAATGGCACCGATCGCTGCCGTGGCCGCACCTTTTCCCCAGTAGGGCTCCGCGATCCAATACCCGATCTCTGCATTGTATTTAAATATATCCTCTTTCGGGATAAATCCAATACCACCAACCACTTCACCATTCAGGAGCACCGCGAAATTCGTTGTCGTCTTGGCAGAGATACTATGCTGGAGAAAACTCTCTGCATCAGTCAATGAATACGGATGCGGTAAGATGTCCCTGACATTATTCCAGATATTCTTGTTGTTGATCAGGGTGGCCAATCTTTTGGCATCGCTCCATTCCCAGGGTCTGATCGTAACCATGCAGTGCGATTTAAATCAAAGTTTTCTTTTTACATATTGCGAATAATCCGGGATCTGACACTCATAATCGTCCCGCATCAATGGCGAGGTCAGCAGGAAATCCGCTGTTGCCCTGTCGCAGGCAAAAGGGATATTCCAAACCACTGCCAGTCGCAGTAAAGCTTTAATATCCGGATCATGCGGTTGTGCTTCCATGGGGTCCCAGAAGAAAATCAACACATCCACTTTTCCCTCTGCTATCATGGAACCGATCTGCTGATCTCCACCCAGCGGACCACTCATCAGTTTTTGGACTTCTTGTCCCAGGCTTTCCTCCAGCATTTTGCCTGTGGTGCCTGTTGCCAATAAGCTATGGGCCGATAAGTATGTTTTGTTGAACACGGCCCACTCGGTCAGGTCTTTTTTCTTATTGTCGTGCGCAACTAGTGCGATGCGTTTTCTGAGTGGAAGCTTTCTGGTCATTTGTATAGGCATTGAGGCATTAAGGCATTGGGCATTTGCTGAACAAAAATAGCTACCAGCTTAATGCCAATAGCTATTTTGTATACTTACTAACCCCCTAAACTAAACTACTTCACCACTTCACTATTTCGCTATTTCGTTGCTTCTGTGGTTTCCTTGATTTTCGCGCGGATCTTGACTTCTATTTCGTTGGCGAGTTCCGGATTATCGACCAGTAACTGCCGAACGGCATCCCTGCCCTGTCCGAGTTTATCGTTGTTGTAGCTGAACCAGCTACCGCTTTTGCCCACGATACCGAGTTCCACGCCAAGATCCAGGATCTCACCTGTCTTCGAGATACCCTCACCGAAGATGATGTCGAACTCAGCCGCACGAAACGGAGGAGCTACTTTGTTTTTCACCACTTTCACCTTTACGCGGTTACCTACTGCTTCATCGCCATCTTTGATCTGTGCAATCCTGCGGATGTCCAGCCTTACGGAGGCATAGAACTTCAGCGCATTACCACCGGTCGTGGTTTCGGGGTTGCCGAACATCACACCGATCTTCTCGCGAAGCTGGTTGATGAAAATACAGATGGTATTGGTTTTGGAGATGGTGGCCGTCAGTTTACGAAGGGCCTGTGACATCAGACGGGCTTGCAGACCCATTTTGCTGTCACCCATTTCGCCTTCCAGTTCCCCTTTGGGCACCAGTGCCGCTACGGAATCGATCACCACTACATCCAGTGCTCCGGAAAGGATCAGTCGATCCGCAATTTCCAAAGCCTGCTCGCCGTAGTCTGGCTGGGATATCAATAGACTATCTACGTCTACGCCTAGTTTCTGTGCATATGCACTGTCAAAAGCATGTTCCGCATCAATGATGGCACAAATCCCGCCTTTCTTCTGCGCTTCCGCGATGACATGTATAGCCACCGTTGTCTTACCGGAGCTCTCCGGTCCATAGATCTCGATGACCCTGCCCTTAGGCAGGCCGCCAATACCGAGCGCAATGTCCAACCCGATTGATCCTGTCGAAATTACTTCCTGTACCTGGTCTCCCCGCTCATTCATCATCATTACGCTACCCTTGCCAAAATCCTTATCGAT
>JBEISY010000373.1:0-2813 GCA_040375175.1 Chitinophagaceae bacterium | reverse complement strand
TATCAATCCCTGATTTTTCGAAAGTTGTGCATAGCCATGGGTTTTAAAATAAAAAAGAGCCACCCATTGGGCAGCTCTACTCTGATTGTTATGTCTATTAACTGCTAAACCAACATCGTCACCGGATTCTCCATGTACTTCTTCAGCGTCTGGAGGAAGGCAGCACCTACGGCGCCGTCTACACTGCGGTGGTCACAGCTCAGGGTTACTTTCATCACATTGGTAACGCCGAAGCCGTCGCCCTTACGAACCACTTCTTCCTTGATCTTGCCTACGGCGAGGATGCAGGAATCCGGCGGGTTGATGATGGCCGTGAATTCATCGATATCCATCATGCCCAAATTGGAAATGGTGAAGGTGTTACCGGTAAATTCTGCGGGTTGTATTTTTTTATCGCGGGCTTTCTGATATAATTCTTTGGCATCTGCAGCGATCTGCGACAATGATTTTTGATCTGCATGCCTGATCACGGGAACGATGAGTCCCTCGGGTAGTGCGATAGCAGAACCGATGTGCACATGGTTGTAGGTGCGGATGAATTCACCCATCCAGCTGCTGTTCACACCGGGGTGCTGACGCAGTGCGATGGCACAAGCTTTGATCAGCATATCCTGGAAGCTCACTTTTACGGGGCTCACTTCGTTGATGGCAGTGCGGGCCGTCATCGCATTGTCCATGTTGATGGTCATGGTCAGGTAGAAGTGCGGCGCGGTGTACATGCTTTCACCCAAACGGCGCGCGATGGTCTTGCGCATGCTGGTGAGCGGAGTGTCTGTATAACCTTCTGTTCCTCCCGGTACAAATGCAGCCACCTTAGCAGTTGAGGGCTGAGGTTGTGCGGCAGCGGGCTGAGCTGCAGGGGTATAACTATCTACGTCTTTTTTGATGATTCTTCCACCGTCACCACTGCCGGCAATGGCAGCGATATCAATGCCTTTTTCCTGGGCAAGCTTCTTAGCCAATGGTGAAGCCTTTACGCGACCGTTGGTTGATGCTGAGGGCAGAGGTTCTACTGCAGAGGGCTGTGATGCTGGGGGCAGAGGTTCTGCGGCCGAGGGCTGAGTTGCTGTTGGCTGCGCTGCCGTCTGTTGATCTGCTAACAATGGCGTTACGTCCGTTCCGGCCTTGCCCACAATCGCGATGATCTCGTTCACCTTAGCGGCTTCGCCTTCTTTCAGGCCGATGTAGAGCAAGGTGCCATCGGCATAACCCACTACTTCCATTGTAGCCTTGTCTGTTTCCACATCCGCGATGGCATCATCACTCTTCACTTTATCGCCAATATTTTTGTTCCACTTTACGATCTTTCCTTCGGTCATCGTATCACTGAGCAGCGGCATTCTGATGACCGTTGCTGCTTTTTGATCAGCCGTTAATTCAGTTGAGGGCAGAGGTTGTGGGGTAGCGGGCACAACTGCAGGTTGTTGAGCTGCCGTCTGTTGATTTGTTGACAAAAGAGCGCTGATATCTTCGCCTTCCTTACCCACAATGGCGATGATCTCGTTCACCTGTGCAGCCTTTCCTTCCGGCACGCCGAGGTAAAGCAGGATGCCATCGGCATAACCCACCACTTCCATGGTTGCCTTGTCCGTTTCCACATCGGCAAGCACGTCGTCACTCTTCACTTTATCACCTAATTTTTTATTCCATTTGACGATCTTCCCTTCGGTCATGGTATCGCTCAAAAGCGGCATTCTGATCACTTCTGCCATACAGGGGCGTATTTTGTTTTGGAGGTCGAAATTACGCAAATTGGCAATCCAATTAGCTATTAGCTATTAGCTAATAGCTAATAATCCAGTTCAAGTCCCAACCGATCCCGCAAATCCTTTATTGCCGGGTATATTTCGATCATTTTCAGGTATTGTTCCCTGGAGCTGAGCGGCTTTTTCTTCGGTCCCTGGTCCTCATCGGGTCTTTCCTCGAGGATCAGCGTATACTTTAGCTGGCGGTTGCGGAAGAACTGCTGGAGGTGTTCGATTAATGGTCCCCGCTCGGCTTCAATGAATTTTTGCTGGATCACACTCTCCGTCACCACCTCAAAATTGGCGGCATCCACGATCCGCAGTTGCGCCACCCGGAAATTGGTCACCGCCGAGGGATTTTTCATCTCCTGGAGCCTGTCGATATACTGCCCCCAGGCCTGCTGAAGGCGCTCTTCCGTGATGTCCAGTACCGTATCCACGGTCTTTTGTTTATTGGCCACCAGTTTGCGGATCTCGCCAAGGGTCCTGTTGGGCTTGGTCTCATTTTGCAACTGCTGGGGCTGAGGCTGCGAGGGCAGATGTTCAGCAACCTGCTCTTCTATGATCAGTTTAGGTTGGGGCGGGGCCTGTGGTTTGGTATCGATGGGTTTCCCTTGTCCACCCAGGCTGGGGATGGGCCGGAAACCTACGGTGCGGAAGTTGTCAAGCTTTTTTTTTACACTGCCGTCCCCGGCCAGTTCGATGGCCTGGTGCAGGTAGGTAAGCTTGATCAAGGCCAACTCCACGTGCAGTCGCTTGTTTCTGGCCTGTTTATAGTTGATCTCGGCTTCGTTCAGAATGTTCAGCGCACTAACCAGCCAGCTCAGGGAAATCTTTTGCGCGGTAGAAATGTATTTCGCACGGAAACTTTCCACAGCTTCCAGCAGCTCAGCGGTTTTGGGATCCCGGCACACCATCAGGTTGCGAAGGAACTCGGCAAAACCATTCATGACCATTTCGCCTTCAAAGCCCTTGCGGTTGATATCGTCATACAGCAACATGGCATCGGCCAGTTTCTGGTCTTGCATGAACCCGAGGAGACGGAAATAATAGTCCTCATCCAGGATG
>JBEISY010000284.1:0-3597 GCA_040375175.1 Chitinophagaceae bacterium | reverse complement strand
TTTCATTTGCCGAAGAGATCGCGGGTATTGTTCCCGCAGCAAAAAAGCAAGTGCAGATGAACCTGATCCTGGAACACCTGTACCGGCAAAAAACGCGGTACCTGGAAAGTGATTTTGAGAAATTGTATGCCACCATCAGGAACAAAGTGAACCAGCGCAGTTTATTGATCCTGTTCACCAATTTTGAGTCTATGCAGGCCCTGCAGCGGCAGCTGCGCTTCCTGCGCCGGATCGCGCAGCAGCATCTTTTGCTGGTGGTCTTTTTTGAGAATGCAGGTTTGGAAGAGATCATTCAAAAACCTGCTAACAACCTTGAGGATGTTTATGTGAAGACCATCGCTGAGAAATTTGTTTTCGAGAAGAAACAAATTGTGCGCGAGTTGCAGCAGCATGGGATCCTTTCTGTGCTCACTACGCCCCAGAACCTCACCATTGATACGGTGAATAAGTACCTTGAAATCAAGGCAAGACAGCTGTTGTGAATGTGGCAATGTGGTAATGTGGCAGTGGGGCAATGTTTGAATGCGCGCCGTGCGTTTCGGCGCGCCCGCAGGTAAGCCGCGTGGTTGTGGGCAGGCCGGCAACGCACGGCCGCGCTTCCTACATTGCCGCACTGCCGCATTGCCACATTACCGCATTAGTTCTTAATAAGGTAATACACACATGTGGTCACCACGTCCCTGAACCAGGGAATGGCACTAATAATACCTGCCTGCTTACGCGGCTTCCAGCCGAATTTGTATTGGTAGATGGGATTTATGAGGTAGTGGGTTTTTAACGGTATCGTATAGCCACTTTTCAGGGCGATCCGTTCAAAACGTTCAATGGATATACCAGTGTCTTTGATTTCTAGTAGCTCCTTTATTACGGGTTCTGATTCACCGCCCATGCGGAGGATACCGCGGTACAATGGAACCGGCAGCAAATGGAACCAGGGCAACACGGAAAGGAATTTATTCTGGCAAACCTGCTGATGACCGCCGTGCGGCATATACCAGGGTGGGAATCCAAAAAAGATATGTCCGCCCGGCTTGAGAAATTTTTGCAGGTAGGGAATAAACTTTTCCTGGTCGGGGATATGCTCCACCACATCTTTTAAAATGATGAGGTCAAATTTACCCTGGTAATTGATCAGGGCTTGTTCTTCGTAGATATTCTGGTTCACGATCTCGCACTGGCACTTCGCAATGAAATCACCCAACATCTTTTTAGCGATCTGGGCTTTCATCAGGTCCAGTTCAATACCAGTTCCGGTACAGCCTTTTTCCAGGAAAGGCACCAGCACGCCACCGTCACCGCAACCAATGTCCAATACATTTAGTCCTGGTACAATGGGAAGGGCTTGCTCAATGAACGGCAGAACATAATTACGCGCATTGTCCAGTTGTTGCTGGAACCTCACTTGCTCATCACGATGCTGGATCAGGCTCATAGATGTTAAAGTGCAAAATTAAGGTAACTTCACCGGAAGAGGCGGTTATTGGTTATTTGTTAGTTGTTATTTCAATAACGCAATAACCGAATAACCCATTAATATATTAACCACTCCTCATGAATTGGCAGGAAGAATACTTGAATGGCAAGGTTTTATTGATTGATAAGCCACTGGAGTGGACCTCTTTTGACGCGGTCAAAAAGGTCAGGAATTTGACCAGGGTCAGTAAGGTAGGACATGCAGGTACCTTGGATCCCCTGGCAACGGGTTTGCTCATCATCTGTACAGGTAAATTCACCAAGAAGATCAACGAGTATATGGCCCAGGAAAAAGAATATACGGGCACGTTCACCTTAGGGGCGGTTACCCCAACTTACGATCTGGAATCAGAACCCATTGAACAGCGTCCTATTGACCACATCACGGTGGATCAGCTTCGGGCCGCCACCATTCCCTTCACCGGTGAGATCATGCAAGTCCCTCCCGCGCATTCCGCCATTAAGAAAGACGGTGTACCAGTATACAAAATGGCACGGAAAGGGATCGAGGTAAAACTGGAGCCGAGGAAACTTACGATTTATACTTTTGAGATCACGGCTTATGAACCGCCACTGGTGCATTTTCGGGTGGTATGCTCAACGGGCACGTATATCCGAAGTCTGGCCAATGATTATGGCGCGCAGCTGGGATGCGGTGCATATCTTTCTTCGCTGCGCAGAACAAAAATCGGCAACTTCTCTGTTGATGACGCAATGAGCATCGGCCAATTCGAGGAAAATCTCAAAGGCAAAATAGCCAATAGCTAGTAGCAAATATCTAAAATGGGTACCCGATCGCAAACTGGAACGTGGGTTTGTTCCATACCCCATCTACAAACCACCCATATTTGCTGTTTGAGTAGAATCCAGTTGATGACGCTTTATCAGGTCCGTACCGCGGATCCTTTATCGGAAAACCCCAGTCGAAGCGTAAAAGGAAATAAGAAAAATCCATTCTTATTCCAGCGCCTGATGAAACAGCGAGGTCTTTGTAGAGTTTGTTGAGTTGTAATTCAGCTCCTGGAAACACACCATTGAGATCGTTTCTGAACCAGATGTTCCCTATGTCTGTAAATACTGCCCCTCGAAACCAGAAGCCAAATAACCTGAACATGTTGAATCGGTATTCAAGATTGGTTTCCAATTGAACATCTGCATATTTGTCATTGAAACTACCTTGCGCAATGGTATCTAATAGAATGCTTGATCCGATACCTAATTTCCTGATTTGCCATCCGCGCATACTATTGGGGCCTCCGGCGAAGTAACTTTTAAAGAATGGCAGTCTCACTTCTCCAGTGCGGTTGGTATTTTTTGTTGGGAAGGCAAAACCAATTCCTGCAAATGCCCTGAAAACAAAGCTTGATTTCTTCCAGTTCTTATAGTGCCTGAAATCAACATCAACTTTTATAAACCGAAAAAGATCTGAAAAGATTTTTCCGTCTTGCGTGAGGTTGGGCACCAAAGCACCCAATAAGACGCCGGATTCTTCAGCAAACAATCGCAACGTATTCACATTGCGGGATCCCGGTTTATTAAAGCTTCTTACATAGGCTATATTGGTCCCAACAATAAGTCCATTGTTGTATGCGTACACCAATAGTGGATTTTGTGCAATGGCCGCCTCAAATAAACTATCTGTATCGATCCATGTCAATTCAACGTTCAAAGGTTTGAATTGCCAGGTAACATTATTTTTAGGTTTCCACTCGTAACCAAAAAAAGTGTTGAACGTTCTCAATCGATAATATTGAAAACGATCAATCAACGAGATGTCTGCTGTTACAATGGTTTTTGCGCTTTGGAATTTCTTCTCGAAGCCTTCGCTAAACGGTGTCATCAGCCATGGTATCGTTAATCTGTTCCCAAGGGTGATCTCGCCGGAAAGGATCTGCGAAAAATCGTTGAACTCAATACCCGTGCGGATCGTATTTTCCAATTGAATAGCCCGCTTACCAATATTTCGGTTGCGAAGGCGGAAGTTGACCGCAAGTCCAATTCTTCCCGAACCTACAAGAACGAGTTGTGAGGTATTGAGCACACTGCTCCCTTCCAAATCCACACTGAAGAACTGCTTCTTAGCCGGTATGAGTCGTAATATGAAATCGATTGTCCCTGTGGAAT
>JBEISY010000473.1:0-1801 GCA_040375175.1 Chitinophagaceae bacterium | reverse complement strand
TACTTGACGAGATTCAGGGAATACTCTTTATCATTGATCTTGGCCAGTGCCTGGCTAGTCTCTTTGATGGTTACAAATGAGGGGCTTGTATTAACCCTGTTCTCCGCGGCACTCTTTACAACATTGGGATCGTAGTACAATTTAGACTGATTATATGTTGCTTTCTGGATCTCATCCCAGGGCAGTGCATCCGGATTATCTTTTTCACGATACTTCAGGTATTCATATTGATCAGGAATGATGATATCCGGAACAACACCCCTTAACTGGGTTGAGCCACCATTGATGCGATAGAACTTTTGAAGGGTCAACTTAACGGTTCCAAGCTGTTCCGTTGCATTCAACGCCGTAAGCGGGGCGGTGGCAGTACCTTCTAGACCAATATTCCGTTGAACGGTCCCCTTACCATAGGTGGAAGAGCTGCCGATGATCACGCCGCGTTTATAATCCTGGATGGCTGCCGCAAAAATCTCAGACGCTGATGCTGAGAACTCATTCACCATTACCGCCAGAGGGCCATCGTACAATACTGAACGATCCCTATCCCTCAGTACGTTTGGATTTCCTTCCCTGTCTTTCACTTGTACAATCGGGCCATCCTCAATAAAGAAACCCACCATTTGCACAACATCATACAGAGAACCACCGCCATTGTTGCGAAGATCCATGATGATTCCATCAATACCCTGCTCTTTCAATTTGATGATCTCACGGGATACGTCAATAGCACAACGAGCCCCATTAGGTCTTTCCCAGTCTGCGTAAAACTCCGGCAGGAATATATAACCGATCTTCTTATTGTTTTCATTGATGATCACACTGCGTGCGAAAGTCTCTTCTGTGATTATTTCCTCACGGATCATAGTAACCACTTTGATGGAGCCGTCTGCTTTTTTCAGGGTCAACCTCACTTCCGTTCCTTTTTTGCCGCGGATAAGTTTCACCGCATCTTCGGTGTCAAAGCCCGTCAGGTCTGTAGGCTCTTCTGCTCCCTGCCCTACTTTCAGCACGATGTCACCTACTACGATTTGTTGTGATTTCCATGCAGGGCTGCCTGCAACTATCGTTGCAATTTTGATAGAACCGTCATCCGGACGAAGGGAGGCGCCGATACCAAAAAATCGACCACTCATCTGCTCATCAAAATACCGTTTCTCTACTGGGGGGAAAAAAGTAGTGTGCGGGTCCATGGTTGTGGTGATGGTGTTCACCAACAAGTTGAATCGCTCTTCTTCATTGAATTTATTCTTCAGACGCTCGAAGTTTCTGCTCATGACTGCAGACACCTTGTTTCTGGAATCTTTTTCCAATTCTGCATCAGTCTTTGCCACAAACCCTTGCGTACCTTTTTGAGTTTCCCTGGCATCGAGTAAATCGACATAGCGCTCTAATGACATAAACTTCAGGCGTTTCCTCCAACTCTCCTTCCTTGCGGCCTCATTTGTCGGGAAATCAAGTTTATCAGCATCCATGATTACAGACTCGTCAATGGTGTAGTTGAAACTCTTCTCGAGAATCTCAGGATAATATGCTGCAACTTCGCCAAGCCTTTTTTGGTAGATCGCATTGGCCGCCGGGAAAAACTGCATGGGAACTCCATGAAGCTCATCATCAATGCTATTCTCAAACTTCTTCAGTTCCTTTAAATCAGACTGAAGGAGTATATTCTTATCCGGATCAAGAGAGTTAAGATATTTCTTGAATATATCGGCAGAGAACTTATCATCAATCTTTTGAGGACTGTAATGATTCTCCTCCAGCATATCTGCTACCTGCTGAAAAATCTTTTCATACTTGGTGG
>JBEISY010000380.1:0-2736 GCA_040375175.1 Chitinophagaceae bacterium | reverse complement strand
GCTGGTTTTGCAGGGTCCTTCTGCCCGGTTGACGGATGCCACGGTTGTGGCCGGCCTTTCCGGGACCGGCAGGCTACATGATCTGTTTATGCAGATCGAAGGGATGACACCAGCAGAATATCGTGATGGGGGTAGGGCGTTGCACATACGGTACAGTTTTGCCGAAAGTCCTTTTGGTCATGTGTTGGTGGCCTCTACCAGAAAGGGCATTTGTTATCTGGCCTTTCATGCCACAGAAGCGGAAGGGTTTGCGGTACTCCGGAACAAATTTCCCAATGCACAGATAGAGCAAATGCTGGACATGTTACAGCAAGAGGCTTTATTCATTTTTCAAAAAGATTGGTCGAGGCTGTCCGAAATGAAGCTCCATTTAAAAGGAACACCTTTTCAATTGAAAGTGTGGGAAGCGCTTTTGCGGATTCCACTGGGATCTCTTGCCACCTACGGTCAGGTGGCAGCATTCATTAACCAACCCACAGCATCCCGTGCGGTAGGATCTGCTGTAGGAGACAATCCTGTGGCCTTTCTTATTCCCTGTCATCGAGTGATCCAGTCTACGGGTGTATTTGGTCATTACCATTGGGGTGCGGAGAGAAAAACTGCCATCATTGGATGGGAGGCTGCGCGGTCCGATTGATTTTTGGAGTGGGCATTAATAAATTTTAACAAATTGATGCGTATATTCAGTTACAATTTACTGCTATGAGGTATGCATTCCTGATAGGCATTCTTTTCATATCTGCAGAAGCTTTTTCGCAGGAATTTAGAGTGATGCCCATCACACCGTCAAAACAGATTCCCTATCTCCAATACAAAGATTCGCTTTCTGCAAAAGAATTGATCAACGAGATCAGACGCAATGGAACATGGAAAGGCGTGGCCATCGATTCCGTTGATGGGTTTGTTATTCATCAATTGCCGAGAGACAGGATGAAATGCCTGGTGCCTTCCAGGAATAATCCAGCCATGACCAGCCAGATGGTGGTACCGATGCGCAAGCCTGATGCTGCACCTATACCAAATGCCATTCAGCCCAACAGATGATTCAGAAATATTACGGCCGCTCCTTGCTATTCTTCTTATCAAGCATGGTTTTGACATTGTCTTCCGTCAAGGCACAAAAGAAACCGGATCTGGTGCAGTACGTCAATCCTCCGGTAGTGTCACAGCCAACAGGGTATTCACATGTAGCTGTCGTGGATCTCGGAAACAGCAAGATGCTGATCATTTCAGGCCAGGTGCCGTTGAATGCCAAGGGTCAATTGGTAGGTGAGAACGATTTTGCAAAGCAAACAGAGCAGGTGTTTATGAATTTACAGCAGGTCCTTCAGTCGTTTGGCGGCAGTATGCAACATGTGGTTAAGACCGGAATATTTTTGACAGATGCTACCAATGTCCCATTATTCCGTGAGATCCGGAGTAAGTATTTGAACATGAAGAACCCTCCTGCAAGCACCCTGGTTGAGGTAAAGGGATTGTTCCGGAAGGATATCCTGATTGAGATTGAAGCTACTGCAATCATCCCCAAATAGTTTCTTCAAGGATTTGGAAACAAGCGGTTGAACAGCGAGATTTAACCATGCAAACTGGTGTTGCCTTTTTAAGGGGTATCAATGTCAGCGGACAGAAACTGATCAAGATGGAAGTGCTCAGGGACCTCTGCGAAGGCATAGGTATGAAAGAAGTCCGAACCTATATTCAGAGTGGGAATGTTGTGTTTAAAGCTAAGTCCCTAAATGGTTTGGCGTTGAAACTGGCCAAAGCCATCTTAGCGCATTACGGTTTCAACGTGTCAGTGATCGTAAAGAGTTATGAGTTACTAGCAAACATCGTAAGTATAAATCCATTTATCGCGATGGCCGGTAGAGATCCTGCCAGATGTTATGTAACTATTTTTTCCACTGAGCCAGACTTCTCCAGACTCGCAGAAAATATTCCCGAAAGCGGAAAGGATGAGTTTAAAGTTGTAAGTGGTACGGTTTACCTTTATTTCCCGGAACGTTTTGGTGATACCAAGTATTCCAATGCCTTTTTTGAAAAGCGCCTGGGATGTGCTGCAACTACCCGTAACTGGAAAACGATGACAACCCTGTTGGACATGTGCGGTGAGCATAAAGACAAACCTTCCAAAAAACCATAACCCATGCGAGTATTCCTTTTCATTGTATTGTTAGCCATCGGCTGCACGACAACCATTAAGCAAGAGCCTGAGCAACTTTCAATTGTGGGTACCTGGAAACTGATCCGGGGAACACTCATTGAAAAGGGTGATACTGTAGTAACCGACTATACAAAAGACAAGTCCTTCATCAAAATGATCAACGCAACGCATTTTTCGTTTATCACACATGATCTTCATCACGGAAAGGATAGTACCGCAAGTTTTGGTGCAGGAGCAGGAAGGTATTCCCTGAAAGGAGATACCTATACGGAGCATCTTGAATACTGCAATGCCAGAGAATGGGAGGGGCATGATTTTTCATTCGCCGTCACCATTCATAATGATACATTGGTTCAGCGCGGCATAGAGAAAATAGAAAGTGCAGGGATTGACAGGCTGAATATTGAGGAGTATGTGAGGTTTAAATAGCTAAATTGCAACATGAATTATGTGAACGTACAGTAGCCGTTCTGATTTGAACTTTTGCCGCCTGTAATTGCACGGAATCACTTTATTGATTATTTTTCTGACGTATATCTTTACGATCATTTTTCTCTGATCAACTAACCTATGCG
>JBEISY010000317.1:0-3257 GCA_040375175.1 Chitinophagaceae bacterium | reverse complement strand
GTTGAACAGGCAATGACCGCGATAATCCTGTTGTTCGGGTGTATGGAGCGTTGCTGATCTTTTGGTGGTTGTTTTTTCCGGCATGATGACGTTTTGGACTTTCCCATAAAAAATCCGTGCCACCAGCAATGGGAGTGTCTACTCCCTACTCTCTACAACCTGCTCCCTACTTCTGCAACCTCATCTTCCACCCTCTGCCCTTCGTTTTTATTGAATTCCCGGAAGATCAACCGCAGGCTTTGATCATACGTAAAGTAATTATACATCCAGTTCACAAAGGTCAGGATCCTGTTTTTCACGCCGAGGATCTGCATCAGGTGCAGGGCCATCCAGGCAAACCAGGCGAGGGTGCCCTTGAGGTGCAGTTTCGGTTTGGGGATATCGGCCACAGCCCGGTGCCTTCCCACGGTAGCCATCGATCCCTTATCCTTATAGACAAAAGCTTTCAGCGGCTCGCCTTTTTTCATGGCCCTCAGGTTTTGCGCAAGGAGTTTGGCTTGATCGATGGCAACCGGCGCCACCTGCGGGTGTCCGTTGGGGTAGTCCTCGGTTTCCATATAGGCAATGTCTCCGAGTGCATAAATATTGTTCGTTCCCGGAATGAGGTTGTGTACATCCACTTTGATACGGTTGCCCCTGGCGATTAGGGAAGGATCGATACCCTGGGGCACATTGCCCTTGATACCGGCGGCCCAGATTACGGTGCGGCAGGGGATCTGCTGACCGTCTTTCAACTGCAGGCGTTTACCATCGTAGTTTTCCACGAAGGCTTCGGTGAGTACATTCACCCCCATGGTGGTCAGGTACTCCGCTGCCTTTTCGGAAGACTGCGAAGACATCACACCCAAGAGTTTGGACTGCCCTTCCACGATGTAGATCTTCATCTTAGTAAAATCGATCTCGGGATAGTCCTTCGGCAATACAAATTGTTTCATCTCCGCGATGGCGCCCGCCAGCTCCACACCAGTTGGTCCGCCCCCCACAATCACAATCGTGAGCAATTCATTGCGAAGCACGGGGTCTTTTTCTTCCAGGGCGTTCTCAAAATTCTGGATCAGGTGGTGGCGGATGCGCAGGGCCTCAACGGTTGATTTCATCGGCCAGGCGTGGGTTTCGATGCTTTTGTTCCCGAAGAAATTGGTTTCAGCGCCCGTAGCAATCACCAGGATATCGTAGGGATATTCACCGATATCGGTCACTACTTTCTGGTCCCATTTCCGGATCTCCAATACTTCTGCAATGCGGATCCTGACGTTCCTGCTTTTGTGAAAAGCTTTACGTAGCGGGAAGGAAATATTCGAGGCGTCTAGTCCCGCCGTAGCTACCTGATAAAACAGCGGCTGGAACTGGTGATAGTTGAATCTGTCGATGAGTAAAACATTGAAACCCTGTTGTCCGTCGAGCTGGTCTGCCAGTTTCAATCCGGCAAATCCACCTCCTAATATTATGATGTTCATATGCGGTTATTTCCGAATGAGGGGGAGCGGAAGAGGTTGGTACGGTGCTCCTGCGATGGTGGTACAAAGATAACAAAGCACGGGCCCGGCGGTTTACCCTTTCGGGAAACTTTCCCCGATATTTATTGGAATCATTTCCGGCCCGATGCCTTGGCAAAATGGGCCGCTTTCCCTATCTTTGCTGCCCTCAAATGGCGGGGTAGCTCAGGTGGTTAGAGCGTTGGATTCATAACCCAAAGGTCTCGGGTTCAACTCCCGATCCCGCTACAAAGGGAAAGTCTCAAAACAGGGCTTTCCCTTTTTTATTTCCCCACTATTCCCCAGCCAGGCGGCAAAATGGGGAATTTTCTCTCCAACCAATCGGCTTTATTGCCCCAATACGGGCGGGCATCATTCTTTTACGGATCTGTTCAACCAATCAACTTTAAAAACGATAATATGGAGAACAGTAATCTGAACAGAGAAGTAAGGGATGCGAAAACATCTAATCGTGGTTTGGCTTCTGCTGATCCCGAAACGCGCAAGGCCGTAGCCCGTAAAGGTGGCGTTGCCGTTAGTAAGAATCGCGAGCATATGGCTTCCATTGGCCGCAAGGGCGGACAAATCGTTAGCCAGGACCGCGCGCATATGTCGCAGATCGGTCGCAAAGGTGGTGAAGCGGTTAGTCGTGACCGTCAGCATATGAGCGAAATCGGTCGCAAAGGCGGCGAGAATTCTCGCAACACGCCTGAGCAGGCGTAACGTACTGAGGCATTTGGCATAGGGCATTAAGGCATTATTCCTACCTTAATGCCCTAATGCCTAATGCCTCAATGCCTCATCGGAATTCGCTTTATATAAAACTCATTCTCGTCGCACTTTTTTGGGCGGGAACCTTTATTTCCACTCGCGTAGCCTCGCAAGTATTTGGACCCTTTACCGGTGCGTTCATTCGGTATGCCATTGCACTATTATTCTTGCTGCCGCTGGCCTTCAAGCAAAATCCAAATCTCTTCCGCGTAGATCGCAAGCAATTACCGATTCTTTTGTTTCTCGGCTTCACCGGCATCTTCGCGTATAATTTCTTTTTCTTTAAGGGACTCAAGACCGTGCCTGCCAGCAGGGGCGCATTACTCGTTGGATTGAATCCCACTATTGTGATGATCACCTCTGCAATCTTTCTCGGAGAGAAGATCACGCCGCGCAAACTCTTTGGTATCCTGATCTCCATGATCGGAGTAACCATTGTGATCTCGCGCGGACAACCGTTGAACCTGCTCAGCTCTTTAGAAAAGGGCGATCTCTTCATGCTCGGCTGTCCCATCACATGGGCGCTGTACACCCTCGCCGGCAGAAGTGCACTGAAACATACCACACCCTTACAAGCATCTACCTGGGCTTCTTTATCTGGCGCACTGATGCTGTTGTTATTTATTCCAACAGAACCCTTTCCGCAACAGGTGCCATGGAATGTCTGGCTCGCCCTCGCTTATCTCGGCGTCATCGGAACCGTGGTGGCTTTTGTTTGGTATTACGATGGCATCCGCACAATTGGTGCCACCCAGACATCTATTTTCACCAATCTAATTCCTGTATTTGCTGTAATCCTCTCAGTGCTGATCCTGAAAGAAAAAGTATCGTGGTACACCTGGATCGGTGGATTACTGGTGGTGGGCGGAGTGCTGTGGGTAAATTTGCCGATGGTAAAAAAAACCTGAGCCAATTAGCCAATTTGTCAATTTGTAAATGCGGCAATGTAGGAAGCGCGGCCGTGCGTTGCCGGCCTGCGCAGAACCACTCGGAGTGACTGCCGGCGCGCCG
>JBEISY010000197.1:0-4505 GCA_040375175.1 Chitinophagaceae bacterium | reverse complement strand
TGTAAAAAATGATTGATGTTTTCCAGGAGCGTTTATCAGGGCTTCCTCAGCCGTCACAGCACCCTTTACCATATCCTCGCGAAGCATATTCTTTTCTGCACTCATGTGTAAAACAGGTTCCAGACCAGTGGTATCTAACTCATTCAGTTTATCCACAAAATGAATCATCTTCTGCAGATCAGCCTGAATCTCCATTTTCTCCTCCTCAGAGAAATGCAGCCTGCTTAACCTGGCCAGTTTTTCTATGGTCTCCCTGTTCACCTCCATCAAGCTCAAAAGTAAAGCAAATGCCCCGTATTGGGTAGTTTTAATGGTAAGTGGCGGAACGGGATGCTAAAAGGCATTGTGCCAATGCGGCAATGCCTGAATGCCTATATGCCGAATGCCTTTATCTTTGCCGCCTATGACCAATGCAATTGTAATGAGTGGCATCCGCCCCACAGGATTCCTGCACCTGGGGAATTATTTCGGCGCTGTGCGAAATTATGTACGGATGCAGGATCAGTTCACCTGTTACTTTATGGTGGCTGATCTGCACTCGCTCACCACCCATCCTGACACCAAGGAACTCAAGGGGCATGTGGCCCGCGTTCTGGCTGAAAACATTGCCTGCGGACTGGACACTGAAAAAGTTGCGCTCTACTGCCAGAGCCATGTGCCCGAGACCACCGAGCTTTATCTCTACCTGAACATGCTGGCCTATACCGGGGAGTTGGAGAAAACAACCACATTTAAGGATAAAGTGCGGCTTCAGCCTGATAATATAAACGCCGGTTTGCTGACCTACCCGGTACTGCAAACGGCCGATATTATTCTTCACCGCGCCACCCTGGTGCCCGTGGGGAAAGACCAGGAGCAACATCTGGAAATGGCCAGGAATTTTGTGAAACGATTTAATCATCGCTACGGTGAGGTTTTCCCTGAACCACAGGCCTTTAATTTTGGCGAGGAACTCGTGAAGGTGCCCAGCCTGGATGGAACCGGTAAAATGAGCAAAAGCGAAAATCAGAATGCCACCATTTACCTTTCTGATGAGGATGACCTGATCCGTAAGAAACTTATGAAGGCAAAGACCGATGCTGGCCCCACAGCACCCGAAACACCCAAACCGGATTATATTGAAAACCTTTTTCAGTTGATGCGACTTGTGTCAACTGAAGACGTGGTGCAGAAATTTGATGATGACTATGAACAATGCAGGATCCGTTATGGTGATATGAAGAAGCAGTTGGGCGAGGATATGGTGAAATTCATCACACCCATTCGGGAAAAAGCGGAATCCATCCGGACCAATCCCGCATACCTTAAAGAAGTAATGGAAAAAGGTGCTGTTAAAGCTCGCAAAAGCGCAGAAGAAACGATGCAAATTGTACGTGAATCGATGGGCCTCAAATATTACTAAATACTTTATCTTTAAAACCTTGCCAGCCCAATGCTGGCCATTTTTATGGCGAAGGCAAAAAAACCAAAACATATCGCGGTAGCCGGAAACATCGGCGCCGGTAAGACCACCCTTACTGAATTATTGAGCAAGCACTATCGTTGGATCCCGCAGTTTGAAGATGTTGATCACAACCCTTACCTGTTTGATTTTTACGAAGACATGCCGAGGTGGAGCTTCAACCTGCAGATTTTCTTCCTCAACAGCAGGCTGAATCAGTTGCTGGAGATCAACCGTGGAACAGAAACTGTAGTGCAAGACAGAACCATCTATGAAGATGCCAATATCTTCGCGCCCAACCTGCACGAAATGGGACTGATGAGCAAACGCGATTTCGAAAACTACTACCAGTTTTTTCAGACCTTGAAACAAATGATCCAGCCGCCTGACCTGTTGATCTATCTGCAGGCATCGGTACCTACCCTCGTTGGACAGATCCAGAAGCGTGGCCGGGATTATGAAGAGAATATCCGCCTGGATTATCTCAAGCGACTGAATGAATACTACAATAAGTGGATCGATGGATACAAAGAAGGTCCGCTCCTCGTGATCAATGTAGACAAGAATAAATTTGCCGAGAACGATGAGCACCTAGGAGAGATTATTCAGAAGATTGATTCGCAATTGTACGGACTGTTCTAATTAGTCAATTCGGTAATTCGGCAATGAGGCAATGTTGGAAGCGCGGCCGTGCGTTGCCGGCCTGCGCATAAACACTCGGAGTGACTGCCGGCGCGCCGCAACGCATGGCGCGCCTTCCTACGATAAGGGTCCGCTAAATTTTTGGTGCAGCGGCGCGGATATCATCAGTGACACCGCTGGCATATTTCTCGAAATTCTTATTGAACAGACTGGCGAGCATCGCTGCTTGCACATCGTACTGTGCAGGATCGTTCCATGTGTTTCTTGGATTGAGCAAAGCAGATGGAACGCCCTCGCACGACTGTGGAACCATAAGGTTGAACACAGGCATCGGACTATACTCCACTTCATTGAGTTTTCCTTCCAGTGCTGCGGCGATCATGGCTCTTGTATAAGACAGTTTCATTCGGTTACCCACCCCGTATGCACCACCCGTCCAGCCTGTGTTGATCAGCCACACGTGTACATCATGCTTCTTCATTTTTTCACCCAACAGTTGCGCATATTTACCTGGATGCAATGGCATGAATGGTGCACCGAAACAAGCGCTGAACGTGGCCTTGGGTTCTGTAACGCCGGTTTCTGTTCCGGCAACCTTTGCTGTATATCCACTGATAAACTGGTACATCGCCTGTGCGGCACTTAGCCTTGAGATCGGCGGTAACACACCATATGCATCGCAGGTCAGGAAGAAAATATGTCTGGGATGCCCGCCCACAGAGGGTTCAACGGCATTGGAAATGAAATGCAGTGGATAAGATACCCTCGTGTTTTCCGTGATACTTCCGTTGGTAAAATCGATGGAATTGGTGCCATCGAGATAAACGGTGTTCTCTACCAATGCACCAGGACGAATGGCCCTGAAGATCTCAGGTTCTTTTTCTTCATTGAGATCGATGCACTTGGCATAACATCCGCCTTCAAAATTAAAAATGCCCTGGTCCGTCCAGCCATGTTCATCATCCCCGATCAATTTACGGGAAGGATCAGCACTCAGTGTGGTTTTACCTGTTCCGCTCAAACCAAAAAATAATGCAGTATTTCCCGCATCATCCATGTTGGCTGAACAATGCATGCTCAGAATATTTTTTTCGATGGGCAGGATGTAATTGAGGATAGTAAATATCCCTTTCTTCATTTCACCCGTGTAGCCTGTTCCTGCAATCAGGATCATTTTGTGTTTGAAGCTGATGACCGCAGCGTTCTCAGAACGCGTACCGCAAGCTTCAGGATCCAGTTTCAGTCCCGGCGCAGAAAAAATATGCCAGTTAGGATGAAAGTTTTCCAGCTCTTCCACTGACGGCCGGATGAACATATTATACGCAAACAAATTGTTGGCCGGTTTTTCATTCACTACGCGCACGCCAATCCGATGTTGCTGATCTGCACAGGCAAAACAATCCCTGATCCACAAATCCTTTCTTTCACCGAGATAGGCCATGACCTTATCAAAAATGATATCTAAATTTTTCTCTGCAATGGGAATGTTGAATTCATTCCAGTGGATGGTGTTGGATGTGATGGCATCCTTAACGATGTACTTGTCCTTGGGCGAGCGGCCTGTGAACTTACCAGTATGGATCACCAACGCTCCGTTGTCTGCTGCGGTTGCCTGATCAAAGCTAATGGCAGCGGCTGCCAATTCTTCCGGTGAAGCCTGGTAATGAATGTTGCCGGAATGTTTCAGTCCGATTTGAAAAAGCCGGTGTTTGGGTAACAGATTCAGCGTGGATGGAATCGCCATATGGATCAAGGTTTCGTTGAGCTGCAAAGCTAATTCTTTAATTTTCATTCAAAAATCAGCGCCATACGGCTATATTATTGAATATTTTACGCTAATAGGATTTAGTATTTAAAAAAATCTTAAATAAACTAACAGATGTTAGTGTTTGCTCAATCCGCTGGGCAGGAAGTTGAACAGCCGCTAAATATTAGGGTGAGGGTTTAGGGAGAGGTGATAGGAGGGCTTAGCTAAACCCTCACCCTAAACCCTCACCCTAAAATCATATCTTGCGCGCATGAAATACCTCCCCCTGGATCCTGCAATTTTTACGGACAATCGCAGGCGTTTCGTAAAACAGATGGAAAATAATGCCATCGCCATTTTCAACAGTAACGATGAACTACCCCTGAATGGCGACGCGCTATACAAATTCAAACAAAACTCGGATCTATACTGGCTCACTGGCATTGAGCAGGAAGACAGCATGTTGATCCTTTTCCCGGATAGTCCGGATAAGAAATTCCGCGAAGTGCTGGTGCTGGTTCGCCCCAACGAATTGAAAGAAAAATGGGATGGTCATCGCCTCCGCAGGGATGAAGCCACGGCCATTTCCGGCATCGAAACCATCGTATGGCTGGATGCCATTGAAGCCCCCCTCCAGACCTGGATACACCTGGCAGATACCATCTATCTTAATAC
>JBEISY010000456.1:0-1978 GCA_040375175.1 Chitinophagaceae bacterium | reverse complement strand
GGACAGGAACAACCGCGCACAAGAAAACTCACGATATCGGGGATATATAAGACGGGGATCGAGGTTTATGACCAGACCTATATCATTGGCGATATGGGACTGATCCAAAAGCTGAACAACTGGCAGCCTGGAACCATTGGCGGGTATGAGTTGGTGCTGCATGATTATAACAAGATGGACAAAGTAAGCGAGCAGATCTATGCTGAATTGCCCATTGGATGGGACAGCAGAACCTTGCGGGAGATTTATCCTGAGATCTTCGACTGGCTCAATCTGCAGAATACCAATAAATACATCCTGATCTCTGTAATGACAGCAGTAGCCGTTATCAACCTCATCACTTGTCTGATCATTCTCGTACTGGAAAGAACCCGAATGATCGGTGTGTTGAAGGCACTGGGAAGCACCAACTGGACCATTCAGCAGATCTTCATCACGCAGGGCGCTTACATCACTATTCTTGGCGTATTCCTGGGATTATTGATGGGCCTTGGGCTCAGTTATCTCCAATTGAAAACGGGATTCATCAAATTGAACGAGGAAGCGTATTATATGACCGTTGCGCCGGTATACATCATCTGGTGGCAGGTGGCGCTGGTATCGATCGTCACATTCCTGGTGTGTTTCCTCATCCTGATGATCCCTTCCTTCATCAGCCATCGGATCAATCCTTCCAAAGCCATTCAATTCAGGTAGTCAGCGCATAGAGCATGATGCCCGTGGCTACGGCTGCATTCAGTGACTCTGCATCTCCGTGACGAGGGATCAGCCAACGTTGGGTTGCCATCGCCTGCAATGCAGGGCGAATGCCGGCTGACTCATTGCCGATGATGATCACGAGATCCTTCCCCGGACGGCCGGGTTTCATCGGTTCACCGTCAAGGCTGGTGGCCAGCACGGGAATATCCTTCAATTGCGCCACCCATTCCATAATATCTTCATAAAAAACAGGCATCCGAAAAATACTTCCCATGGTGGATTGGATCACCTTGGGATTGTAACAATCAACCGTGCCTTCACTGCAAATGATCTGTTGCACACCAAACCACTCCGCCGTGCGGATGATGGTTCCGAGGTTTCCCGGATCCTGGATGGTATCCAGCACCAGCGTAATGCCACTTACCGCTGCAGGCCGCTGCTGTACTGGCTTTCGGAGGATCGCGAGCGCCAGGGACGCTGTATTGAGGGACGATATCTTCTCCATCTCAAAAGCAGGCACCTCAGTAATGGGAATGGTTGAAACATCCATTTCCGTGATCCAGGAAGACAATGCATAGATCTGTTCAATGTCTGCAGGCGCATGAAGGATGGCTTCAGAAACCATTTTCGGTCCTTCCACAATGAAGCAGCCATGTTCATCCCTGAATTTTTTATGGAACAAAGATTGGATATATTTGATCTTCGTTTTACTCAGCATTGGTGAAGCTTATTCAAAATGTAAACATATTACTTTTCCTGGGGGTGTTGCTGACCGTCAATCCATCCTGCACAGTGGTAAAACAATACCCCAAAGACAAGCCCTTCCTCTTCGAAAATACTGTAAATATCAATGGCGATGTCCCCAAAGATAAAAAGCCCGACTATACCGCGGATCTTATGACCCAACTGGAAGACAGCGCCAAGGTGAATGAGAATACCGAGCTGCCCTGGCCTAAGGCGCCATGGGTGATCCCGGTCAACGTGATCAAGAGACCACCGGTTTTTGATTCCGTTGCTGCAGTCCAAAGTACCGTGAACATGCGTAACTATATGGTGAGCAAAGGCTATCGGCAGGCGTTTGTAAGCTTTGATAGCTCTTTAAAAGTTTCAGACGATCAGCAGCGTGTAAAAGTCAATTATACGGTGGATGCTGGTAAACTTTATACCATTGATTCCATAGCATTCGTTTTTCCGGATTCCAACCTGAATGCACTTGTAAAATCAAACGAGGATAAGACTTTGCTGAAAAAGGGTGAACCGTTTGACTATGATTTGGTTG
>JBEISY010000099.1:0-6441 GCA_040375175.1 Chitinophagaceae bacterium | reverse complement strand
TATTATTGGCTATCTCATGCTCTTTGGGCAAAAGCCAGATGCTTTAATTCGTGCTTTTACGGATACCTACAAACATGGTTTTTCACAATTGGATTACCTTTGTGCTAATGTAGAGTGTGGAGGGCATTTTCTATGTTCGGTTGCAGCTAATGGTCATCCTGATTTGGTGAAACCAATTCGGTATGGCGAGAGAAACGGTGATCTAATTATCTGCAATCGCCAATTACTGGTGTCAAATGCATTTGAAGAGTTGATCCAGGTGCATTTTCCGGGTTTTCACGGATGGATAAGGAGGAAATATAATCGGGTGGGTGATGTGGTGCATAAGCACTATCACTTTTTTAATAGAAAGTGGGTTTCAAATCTGGTGTATGTGACAATGAAGCCTTTGGAATGGATCTTTGTTTTAATCTTGTATTTTTTGACCACAAGCCTGAAAACAGGATTGCGCAACAATACTTGCATCCTGAATACCGGAGAAAGTTATCTGCTATTTAAGCAGTGCCAAATGCCCATTGCCCATTATCCGTACTTGAGGCTTGCCTCACGCTCCTTGGTATAGTGCAGGATCTTTTTATGCAGATCCTCAGGCCGGAAAGGCTTGGTGATGAAGTCTGTGAAGCCTTTATTCTTCAGGTCCTCGGCCATGTTTTCATAGACCGCGGCGGTGAAGGCGATGATCGGGATTTGATTGTCCTTTTTCCTGACATCGGCGGCAACGCCAACGCCATCCATCTCGGGCATTTCCAGGTCTACGAGTAAGAGATCGTAGCTGTTCTTTTTATAGAGTTCGATGGCTTCTACGCCGTTCACGGCTTCATCCACAGACATCTTCCATTTATGGAGGAATTTTTTGGCCACCAGCATATTGACAGGATTATCTTCTGCAAGCAGAATGCGAATGCCGTGGAGGACCGTGAGCTGTTTTAACTTGGCTTCGTTTACATAAGCTTTGGTGCCATTGAATCTGAACTTCAGGGTGAAGTAGAAAGTGCTGCCTTTGCCCGGTTCACTTTCCACTTCCAGTTCACCGCCCATTTTTTCAACGATGTATTTGCTGATCGCCAGTCCGAGACCTGTGCCGCCATATTTGCGGGTGGTTTCGGTATCTGCTTGTGTGAAACTTTCGAAAATCTGTTTTTGCTTGTTCGCAGATATACCGATCCCGGTGTCAGAAACGGAGAAGGTGATGGCTACAATATCACTATTGCGGTTCCTGGTTTTTACGCGCAGGTTTACCGCGCCTGCGGGGGTGAACTTGTGTGCGTTTGACAAGAGGTTATTCAGGATCTGCTGCAGCCTGGTTTCATCACTGATGATCTCCAGATCTACGCTTTCATCCATTTCAATATTGATCTGGATACTGTTTTTTGCAGAATTTACAAAAGGTGCTGCAACCTTGTGAATGAAATCCTTCAGGTTGAAAGGTTGTTCTTCCAGCTCCATCTTGCCGGCCTCCAGTTTAGAGAGGTCGAGGATATCATTCACGAGCTGGAGCATATGTTCCGAAGAATTCTTTAGTACGTCAAGGCTGTCTCTCTGTGTTTCCAGGTAGTCTTCCTGCAAAAGAATATTAGTGGTACCGATGATGCCGTTCAAAGGTGTCCGGAGTTCATGGCTCATATTGCTAAGGAATCTCGTTTTGACTTTCGCTGCTTTCTCGGCCCTTTCTTTCGCCTGCAGGATCTCGAATTCCGCGATGCGGATCTCCGTGATGTCCAGGATACTGATCTTACAGAAGTCCGTGTATTGGTGATTGAAGGGAACGATATTTACGTAGGCGTAGAATACTTGTTCATCAATGTTGGCGAAATCCATATTGCCATACCAGGGCGAGGCCTCGGTCACTTCACTGGAGTTCAGGTTTTGGATGGACTCCAGCATCTGGCTACCGAGGATCATCTGCACGGGTTTGCGGATGAGCTGGGCTTTTTGATCGTACCCAAATTGAGTCACTGCCCTTGAGTTACAGTCTGTGATCATCAGGTCATGCATGTTTACGATGAATACGGCATCAAGAGAGGTATCGTAAATGGTGTTGGCCAGGTTCTTTTCCTCAAGGATTTTCTCCTCGTGCTTTTCAATGGTCCGCAGGATCAGGTAAGAGAACAGGGTGGTCAGCAAAAGCGATAGGGACAGGTTGGTACTGAAGAGGCTGGTATATAGCGACTGCGGTATATGTTGCAGGTCTTTGTTCTGGTAGGGGGCAATGATGAAGATAAAGGCCGTGGTCATCAGCGTGAGCACGCCAGAAAGGATGAGCTCGTTGATATTGTTCTTGACGTCAATAACAAAGATAAGGGCGAGGATCAACGGGAAGAACAAAAGATATTGGCCGGATCGAAACCCTTCAACATAGCTTAGGCCAAACAGGTAGAGGTTGATGGTAACGATGCCGAGAATCTTGGATCCAAGGTATTTGCCGTCTTTGTTCAGGTAATACGCCGCAATCAGGGAAATAGTGCCGGCAAGGTTCACGGAGGCGCTGAACATCAACTCGTTAACTACACTGAGCAAGAGGTTAATGATGCTTACTACGAGACCAAAGGAGAGGAAAAGGTTGAGCCTTACGATATGCTTCTCAGATTCCAGGGAGGTGTTTTCGTTTATACCACTCCTTAAAATAACTGAAGGAAGGGATACTATTTGATCAGTGATATTCGTTCTCATATTCAAGCCAGTTGCGGGATGTAATAGTGTTAACGACAACCTTATCCTAAAATTGTAAGCCATGAGCCACAATAATTTGCGATACATTTTTTCGGGTAGATTTGATACGCACTACCTACAGGAATTGTATGATAATGACCTGGATACCATCGTGGATATCTTTGAATCATCCATCACCGTGATCACGGCTGAGGTGGGCCATGTGGTACATCATTACCATAATGGCGATCTTGATTCCCTCCGAAGGGTGTTTCACAAGATCAAGCCTTTATTCGGGTATGTGGGGCTGCCCTCTTTGCAGGAATATGTACATGATGTTGAGAATAAATGTGCACATGTTAACAGTGTTGAACAGATCACTACGGATTACGAAAGAATAATTGGTATAGTTTCTGATACAGTGAATGTGTTGACGCAAGAGCTGGCGAGAATGAAAATGTACGCAAACCTGAAAGTCTCATGAAATTCACTAGCCTGATCGTAGAAGACCTTAAGCCCGCAGCGGACCATCTGTCCAGGCTCTGCGAACGCAGTGGCATGATAGAGCTGAAAGGACATTACCTGAATGCCGAGGACGCACTGGACTATCTTTCGGAGAATCTGGTTGACCTGATCTTCCTGGATGTGGAGATGCCGGGCAAGTCAGGGTTTGAAATGCTTGACCAACTCGCGTACCAACCCCAGGTGATCCTTACCACTTCCAATACGCAGTACGCATATGATGCTTTTGAGTACAAGGTTTGCGATTTCCTGAAGAAGCCATTTACCTATCAGCGTTTTGCGGAAGCGCTGCAGAAAGTAGAGATCAGGAAGAAGCAGTGGGAAGGAGAGGAGAATGACCAGATCTTTATCAAAGTGAACGGGAAACTGGTACGGTTGAGATATGATGAGATCCTTTTCATGGAGAGTATGGGTGACTATGTGAAGTTTGTTACTACTGACAAGAAATTTATCACGCACAATACGATGAAGAATCTGGAAGTAAGATTCACTGGCCAGAGTTTTCTCAAAGTGCATCGTTCATACATTGTTAACCTGGCGGCTATTGATGACATACAGGAGAATACCTTGTATATCAAGGGTAACCAGATCCCTGTCAGCAAGGCCAACCGGTCTTCGGTGATGGAGCGAATCAATGTGTTATAATTTACTACGGGAAGTTTCGTGCAACTCGTCGTTAATTCTTGTTTATTCATCGAAATCATTTGCTCTGCAAAATTTCATTGATCATCTTTATGTTGTTGTAACGATGATTGTTTCAACGCTTTCCCTGATGGGAAATATGTGCCCGATTTTTAATCGTACCCTGAAACTGAAACTGTGATGAAGTAACCCTACGAAAACAACGCTCTGAGCAGTTTCAACACATTCGAAAAAGCCCCATTTGTGGGGCTTTTTTAGTGCAATGTGGCGGCGAAGGCATTGGGCATGTGGCATTGGGCATTTGGCCAGCTTCCCTTTGCGCAATTGCCCAATTGTTCAACGGTTCAAATGTTCATTTGCCAAGTTCTCAACTTGTTCTCCAATTCACTACATTAGTGGTCCAACTATTCTGTTTATGCGTCAATTATTTATGGCAATTCTGATGCTGGTCATGGTATGGCCGGCTGTAGCACAAAAGAAAAAGCAGGCTGCTGCGCAGCCGAATCCCGTTGACCTCAGTATGCCGGACTCGGCAACGCTTAAGAAAGTAAAATACCGGCTGGTGGGTCCTTTCCGGGGCGGCAGGAGCGGTGCAGCTGCTGGCAGTTACAAAAACAAGAATACCTTCTATTTTGGAGCAGCCGGTGGCGGTGTCTGGAAAACCACCGATGCGGGCAGCAACTGGACCAATATTTCGGATAAATATTTCGGGTCAACCATCGGTTCTGTAGCTGTGGCGCCATCGGATGAATCCATCATTTATGTTGGCGAAGGCGAGAATACCATGCGCGGTAACGTGAGTGAGGGACTTGGTGGCATTTGGCGTTCCGAAGATGGTGGTAAAACATGGAAGAACCTGGGCCTTAAGGAGGGCCGCCACATCATTCGCATCATTATCCATCCCAGAAATCCTGATGTGGTTTGGGTTGCGGTGGTGGGCCATTTGTTTGGACCAAACCCGGAAAGGGGAGTGTTTAAGACAACGGATGGTGGAAAGACCTGGAGAAAGGTTCTGTATGTCAATGAGCAAACAGGCGCTTCAGACCTGGTTATGGAACCCGGAAATCCCAGCGTTTTTTATGCAGGTACCTGGAGAGTGATCCGCACACCGTATAGTCTCGAGAGTGGTGGTGAAGGAAGCGGGCTGTGGAAATCGACCGATGGTGGCGAGACATGGAGGAATATCTCGGCAAACAAAGGCATGCCTAAGGGTGTCTGGGGCATCGTAGGGGTTGCTGTGGCACCATCAAACACAGACAAGGTGTACGCGATCATGGAGAACGCCAACGGCGGTTTATATACCAGCAATGACGGTGGTGAATCATGGAGCCTGACCAATAGCGACAATAACATCCGCCAGCGTGCCTGGTATTATACCAAAGTGTTTGTGGATCCCAAAAATGAAAACCTCGTGTATTGCCCTAATGTGAACTTCATGGTCAGCAGGGATGGTGGACGAAACTTTACAAGTTTAAGGACCCCACATGGTGATCACCATGATCTCTGGATCGATCCGGAAGACGGAAGGCGCATGGTGGTTGCAGACGATGGAGGTGCACAGGTGAGTTTTGATGCAGGCATGAATTGGAGCACTTATGAAAACCAGCCCACGGCTCAGTTCTATAGGGTTAGTACAGATAATTCTTTCCCTTACCGTATCCTGGGTGCACAGCAAGACAACTCTACCGTCAGGATCAAATCAACATCTTATGGTAATGCTATTACTACGGACGATTGGGATGTAACTGCAGGTAGTGAAAGCGGTTATGTAGTGGCAGATCCTCTGAATCCTGATATCGTGTATGGTGGAAACTACGGTGGCTACTTATCAAGACTCGATCACCGCACAGGCGAGAACCGCGCTATTTCAGTTTGGCCGGATAACCCAATGGGTGCTAGTGCCGACGTTCAGAAATTCAGGTTCCAGTGGAACTTCCCGATCTTCTTCTCGCCACATAATCCTAAGCGACTCTATACGGCGGGCAACGCACTTTTTGTTACCGAGAACGAAGGTGCAAGCTGGGAGCAGATCTCGCCCGATCTTACGACGAATGATAAGGCGAAGCAGGTTTCTTCCGGAGGACCCATAACAAAAGACAACACATCGGTAGAATACTACTGTACCATATTCACTGCAGCAGAAAGTGTGTTGGAGAAAGATCTGTTGTGGACAGGCAGTGATGACGGACTGGTGCATATGAGCAGGGATGGCGGCAAGAACTGGGACAATGTTACGCCTAAAGACGCGCCGAAGTGGGTAATGTGGAACTGTATTGAGACCGATCCTTTCACAAAAGGCAAAGCGTATATCATCGGTACAAGGTATAAGCTCGATGACTTTACGCCATATATCTATAAGACAGAAGATTATGGAAAGACCTGGAAGCTGATCACAGCAGGCATTGATAGACTGCATTTCACCAGGGCCATGCGCGCGGATAAAAAACGACCAGGCCTGCTCTATGCAGGTACCGAGTATGGGATGTACATCAGTTACAATGATGGTATGAGCTGGAGGCCTTTCCAACTCAACCTGCCCGTGGTTCCTATCACCGATATGACCATCAAGAACAATGACCTTATTTTGGCTACCCAGGGCCGTGCGTTCTGGGCCCTTGATGACTTATC
>JBEISY010000268.1:0-3741 GCA_040375175.1 Chitinophagaceae bacterium | reverse complement strand
GCCGCGCGCCGGATGGGCCACTTTGTCGCAGTGACCGGAGATGGCGTGAACGATGCTCCGGCACTGGCAAAGGCAACCATCGGTATATCCATGAGTGATGCCTCACAGCTTGCTTTGCAAACAGCACAGGTGGTGCTCATGAACCAGGGCCTGAAACAACTTCCGATGGCGATGGGTCTTGGTAAGCACACCTATCTCACCATCAAACAAAATCTGTTCTGGGCATTTTTTTACAATATTGCGGCGATACCGATTGCAGCGCTCGGATTTCTGCAACCCGGCCTTGCTGCACTGGCTATGGGATTGTCTGATGTTTTTCTCGCCATCAATTCAGGTAGACTGTTTTTCAAAAAGGTGGAGTAATTTGCTGTGTGAACAGGCAACCTTCAGACATTCTTTTACAATATTGGGGATACGAGGCTTTTCGCCCCCTTCAATCGGATATCATCACCTCCATTCTTTCGGGCAGGGACACTCTGGCGCTCTTACCCACGGGTGGTGGTAAATCCATTTGCTTTCAGGTACCTGCACTTTGCATGGAAGGACTTTGCCTGGTGATCTCCCCGTTGATTGCATTAATGAAGGACCAGGTAGACAACCTGAAATCCCGGGATATTCCTGCCCTCATCATGCACACGGGCATGAATTACAAAGAAATTGAATCGATCCTTCGGAAAGCATGTACAGGGCAATATCGATTCCTGTATTGTTCTCCGGAACGGTTGCAGTCGAGACTATTCAAAGAATATCTCCCTGCCCTACCCTTGAGTTTCGTAGCGGTTGACGAGGCCCATTGTATTTCCCAGTGGGGTTATGATTTCCGGCCTTCGTATATGCAGATCGTGAATATTCGGGAGCAGAAACCAGGCATCCCTTTTCTTGCGCTCACGGCATCCGCAACACCTGATGTAAGGCAAGACATCATGAGCCGATTGAAGTTCAAGGAAGGTGCCATGTTCGCAGGGTCATTTTCACGCCCTAACCTCGCCTATCATATTGTGCCAGATGCTTCCAGAATACATCGTTGTATAGACATCGTGAAACGAATGAAGGGGTCCGGACTCGTGTATTGTAAAAGTCGCAAACGCACCATGGAGTTCGTGGACCTGTTGAAACAGGAAAGCATAGAAGCCGATTTTTATCATGCGGGTTTGCCACAGGATATGCGTAACCAACGGCAACAATCCTGGCTGCAGGGTGATACCCGCGTAATGGTTTGCACCAATGCGTTTGGCATGGGGATCGATAAACCCAATGTGCGGTTTGTGGTTCATCTTGACTGCCCCGATTCCCTGGAACACTATTACCAGGAAGCGGGAAGAGCCGGACGAGACGGTGAAACCGCACATGCTGTGTTGCTGACCTCACCTTCTACTGCAACCGAGTTAGAGAAACTTCCGGACATCAGGTATCCTTCTATCCAAACCATCCGAAAAGTATATCAGGCACTATGTGATCACATCCAGGTTGCTGCCGGCAACGGAGAAGAGCAGTTGTTTGCTTTTGACCTGAATGAATTTGTACGCATGTTCAGGATGAATGTATTTGAGGTCATTTATTCTATTGAAGCGATGGATCAGGAGGGAATATTAGAACGAAGTGAGCAAGTGTTCCAGCCATCAAAGGTTTGGTTTACGATCAATCGGGAAGGGTTAGAATATGCCGAAGCACAACACCCGGACCTTGAGCCGCTGACCAAGGCCCTGCTCAGGACTTACGGAGGCATATGGGATCAGCCCACGTCAATATCTGAATACCAATTGGCCAGAATCCTGCGCGCTTCTGCGGCCGAAGTACAGAAAGCCCTGACCACGCTTGCAGCTATGGGTACCATCAAGTACGAACCCAGAAAAGAAACGCCCCAGATCCGCTTGTTGCAAAACAGGGTGAAAGCGGAAGACCTTTACATCAATCCTGAGCGATACCTGGAAAGAAAACAAGCCTTTGTTAAACGCATACAGGCCATGGTGAGATTCATCAGTTCAAAAGAAAGGTGCAGAACCCAACTGCTCTGTGATTATTTCGGCGACAAGGTGGAAGCCTGTGGTATTTGTGATGTGTGCCGACAGCAGAAAAAAGCAGCCGACAAACAACTGGCAGCAACGGTTGAAGAAAGGATCAAAAAACTGCTTCAAAAAACGGCCTGTCCGGCAACAGAACTAAGGGGGGCATTTCCGGAAGAAGAACATCCACAGTTCCTGCAAGTATTGTCTGCCATGGAAGCGGAGGGCCTTGTGTACATTGACGCGGAAGGCAGGATAGCCCTAAAATAAAAAATGGGCCAGGATAGACATCCAGCCCGTTTTTAAAATCCAATATCCTATGAAAAACCGTTGTAAATATAGAGATGAAAACATGAGGTTTGATACCATGTTGGTGGTATTTTTTCAATTGTTTTGTCGTCTTTTCACAATGGTTTGATTTCTAATGAGTAACATCCTAAATTAATTTCCAACACTATTTATTTTAGGGATATGTTTCAGGGATATAGCAGCCATCCATTGTTAGAAAAGGCTTTTTTTCCTTCTACCGCCCAGTCCCAGGGCTCCTAATAAACTTCTTGTCAGGATATTTGCAGCGGTACGGCTAGCCTGTTTTACCGCCGTGTTGTCAAATATGGATTCCTCTTTCTTCGGCTTGGCTGCTGTTTTCTTTTCGGCTTCTTTTTCCGCTTGTTTTTCTGCAGCCTGCTGGCTGGCCGCCTGTATCCTTGCGGTTAATAACTCAAAAGCACTTTCACTATCTATCTCCTGGTTATATTTTTTCACGAGTGCCGATTGACTTACCAATGCATCCATCTCCTGATCAGTTAAAACGTCCATTCTTGACGTTGGGGGTACCAGCATGGTATGGACCAATGGGGTGGGTATACCTTTTTCATTCAGGAGGGTTACGAGGGCCTCACCTATGCCCAGTTGTGTCAGCAGGTCCTCCACTTTATAGAAAGAAGTCTCCGGATAGTTTTGTGCGGCTTGCTTAATGGTTTTCCGATCTGCGGCCGTAAACGCACGTAACGCGTGCTGCACTTTAAGACCCAGTTGGCTGAGGATTGACGCGGGCACATCCTGCGGATTCTGCGTGATGAAAAATATGCCCACGCCTTTAGAGCGAATGAGTTTGATCACGGTCTCTATCTGCTGCAGCAATGCATCAGTGGCTTCCTGGAAAACAAGATGCGCTTCATCAATAAACATGACCAGCTTGGGTTTATCGATATCTCCCTCTTCCGGAAGATTTGCATATAGCTCTGCGAGCAGGCTCAACATAAAGGTGGAAAACAGTTTCGGTTTGCTCTGCATATCCGTAACCCTCAGCACACTCACCCTTCCCCTTCCATCATCGGCAATGCGCATCAGGTCTTCAACATCAAATGAAGGTTCTCCGAAAAAAAGATCTGCACCTTGCTGCTGTAATTCAATGACTTTGCGAAGGATGGTTCCCGTAGATGAAGTAGAGATCTTCCCATACTGTGCCTCTATTTCTTTCTTACCCTCATTGCTGACGTACTGAAGAGTCTTGACAAAATCCTTGAGATCCAGCAGAGGCAGTTGATTATCATCACAATACTTGAAGATCATAGACACTACACCTTCCTGTGTATCATTAAGCCCAAGTATACGGGACAAAAGGATCGGTCCGAATTCTATAACGGTACTGCGTAACCGAACACCCTTCTCCTGGCTGAGAGACATCAGTTCAACCGGAAAAGCACTGGGCGTATAGGTGAGGCCCATTTGCTGC
>JBEISY010000077.1:0-7356 GCA_040375175.1 Chitinophagaceae bacterium | reverse complement strand
CCTTTCCCGCTCCTGCATAACCTTCCACATTTTCTCGTGACCCATGAGAACGGTATTCAAGACTGTAACCTCGTCAAACTGGAACTGGTTCTGCTTCAGCACAGCCATCCGCTCTCCGCTGGAAATCTCGATGTTTCCTTTATTGGGCTCAATTTCCCCGCTGAGGATCTTCAGGAAAGTAGACTTTCCGGCACCGTTGGCACCGATCACACCGTAACAGTTTCCTTTGATGAAATTGATGTTAACGTCTTCAAACAATACCCTTTTGCCGAAGGCAAGGGTCACATTTTTTACACTGATCATGGGGAAAATTGAAGCCGCAAAGGTAGCAAAAAACAGTGTGAAAATGTGGAATTTAGAAAGTGTGAAAATGAGAAGGCCAGGGGCAAGTCCCTATCCTTCACACTTTCAAACCTGACGACTATTCACCTGCTCTCTTCAGAAAGTAGACCAGGCTAAAGCCAAGATAATTATTCTTAAAGCTGGACTCAGGAACATTGGACAGATTTGCCAGGCCCAGGCTGTAGTTTGCCTTCACCATAAAACCATTACCAAACAATACCCCGGCCATAAAATTAGCGCCATAGTCAAAGGACTTGAGTTGGTCATCGCCGCTGCCGAATTCAACGTCTTCTTCAACACTCTGGGTGCCACCACCCACTATGGTTACATCATATTTGGCCTTGCCGCTGAGACCAAATCCCAGGTAAGGACCCGCGCCTACAAGCAACTTTGCTCCGCCCAAATCCAACGCATAGCCAAGATTGACAGGCAGTTCTATATAGGAAAGACCAACATTTCCTGAAACAGAACCCAAGCCGGCGATATCTTCGCTAGCCTTAAATCCTTTGTTGACAAACTTCAATTCCGGGAGTAAACGTAAACCACCTTCCCCAAAAGGCACATCGGCCATCAGCCCCGCCTGCCAACTGAATTTGGACTGAGGCTTTGAATCAAGTGTAAAATCTGACTGGTCGCCTGAAGCATTGGATAGTACAACGCCGCCCTGAACACCCAGACTTACCTGGGCTGATGTGGTGTAACCTGCTATTAACAACAGTGATAGGAATAGCCATTTATTTTTCATGATCAATAGATTTTTATCAGTTAAAGATGCGGTAAAAATAGTAAAACCTGATCAGGCGCCAAACTTGTTGCGCTCACCAAACAGCATACTGCCGATCCTGATCATGGTTGATCCTTCGGTTATGGCTACACGATAATCGCCGCTCATACCCATCGATAAAACACCAAAGGAAGGGTCTGCACTAAAGAACCGCTGTTTCAGGTTCTGGTAAACACGGCACGCGTAGTTGAACTCAGCCTTTACCTGGTCTGTGTTTGATGAGAATGAGGCCATCGCCATGATCCCGCAGATCTGTACATGATCCCACCCCTCCTGTGTTTCCAAATGCGTCATTGCCTCCATTAGTTCCGTTTCGTCAAAGCCAAATTTGGTCTCCTCCGTTGCAATATGGAGCTGAAGCAAAACATTGATTTTTCGGGAATTTTTTTCACCATGTTTATTGATCTCCTGCAATAGTTTCAAGGTGTCAACACCATGGATCAGGTGAACAAACGGGGCGATATATTTGACTTTGTTGGACTGCAAATGACCGATAAAATGCCAACGGATATCAGCCGGAAGTACCGGTTGTTTAGCCACCAGTTCCTGCACATAATTCTCTCCGAAGTCCCGGTGGCCAGCTTCGTACAGTTCAATAATATCTTCAACAGGCTTGGTCTTAGATACCGCCACAAGGGTCACCTTGCCGGAAATCTCCTGCAAAAGGGCATGATAGGCTTCCAGGTTCGCCGGCATATTATCTCAGGATTTGACGACCGATGACGATACGTTGTACTTCGCTGGTACCTTCATAGATCTGGGTGATCTTGGCGTCACGCATCAGGCGTTCCACATGATATTCTTTTACATAGCCATAACCGCCGTGCACCTGTACGGCCTCTGTGCTGATCCACATTGCTGCTTCTGATGCAAACACTTTGGCCATCGAGGATGACGTAGTGTAGTCTATACCATTATCTTTTTCCCAGGCTGACTTTAGGCAAAGTAATCTTGCCGCTTCAATCTTAGTGGCCATGTCCGCAAGTTTGAACTGGATGGCCTGGTGTTGCATGATCTCTTTACCAAAAGCTTTTCTTTGCTTGGAGTATTCCAGTGACAGCTCATAGGCGCCGCTGGCAATCCCAAGGGCTTGTGAAGCGATGCCGATCCGGCCACCGGCGAGTGTCTTCATGGCAAACGTAAATCCAAAACCCACTTCCTTGATCACATTTTCTTTAGGAACTTTAACATCATTGAAGAGGATGGAATGGGTGTCACTTGCACGAATACCCATTTTGTTTTCCTTACCTCCAACTGTTACACCCGTCCAGCTTTTTTCAACGATAAATGTAGTTATTCCTTTGCTGCCTTTGGAAGGATCTGTTTGTGCCATGACCAGATACACCGATGCTGAATTACCATTGGTGATCCAATTCTTGGTGCCATTCAACAGGTAATAGTCGCCCATATCTTCAGCCGTGGTTCGCTGGGAAGTAGCATCACTACCCGCTTCAGGCTCAGACAAAAGGAATGCGCCGATGTACAGCTCGCCATCTTTCCTTCCCTGCGCCAATGGGGTCAGGTATTTTTTCTTCTGCTCTTCTGTACCATATGCTTCAAGACCCCAGCACACGAGGCTATTGTTGACACTCATACAAACACTGACACTGGCATCGATCTTACTGATCTCCTCCATAGCCAAAACATAGCTCACCGTATCCATCCCTGCGCCGCCGTATTCAGGAGACACCATCATGCCCATGAAGCCCAATTCTGCGAGCTGCATGATCAATTCCCGCGGAAACTTCTGATGTTCATCCCGCTCAATTACACCCGGCAGGCACTGGTTACGGGCAAAATCCCTGGCAGCCTGTTGAATCATCAATTGTTCCTCTGTAAGTTGAAATTGCATGGTTTCTGATTTCCGTAAAGCATATCGCTGCGCAAAAATAATCTAAATGCCATAAATACTAACAGCTGTTCGTAAAAAATACACCCTGCACGGACGGTTTTTACCGATATTCGCTGCAGGCTTACACCCTATCACGTTGTAAATTAACCTGCTTGACAACCGCACAGACCAATCTACGGGTCCAGAGAATTGTCACCGTTGTTGCGGTACTCCTGTTTGCGATCAAGATCACCGCCTGGTGGCTTACCTCATCGGTCTCTATTTTAACCGATGCACTGGAAAGCACCGTCAATGTTGTGGCTGGATTTATTTCCCTTTATAGTCTTTATGTTTCTGCAAAACCGCGAGATACCGATCATCCTTACGGACATGGTAAGGCTGAGTTTTTGTCTGCCGCCTTTGAAGGCAGCATGATCACCATTGCCGGCGGTATCATTATTTATGAATCGATTAAGAGCCTGAGGGATCCCAAAGCGCTGAAAGGACTTGATATGGGCATCCTTCTCGTGGCCATCACTGCCATTATCAATTATGTAACGGGTTGGTATTGCGTAAAGACAGGAAAGAAAAATAACTCCCTCGCGCTGGTTGCCAGTGGAAAGCACTTGCAAACAGACACCTTTTCTACGATCGGCATCATCATCGGTCTGATCCTGATTTACATTACAGGCTGGACGAAACTGGACGGCATCGTGGCCATAGGATTTGCATTATTCATCATGTATACCGGCTATACAATTATCAGGCAATCCGTAGAAGGAATTATGGATAAGGCCGATACTGAACTGCTGTCTAAACTCGTGGACTTCCTGAATCGCAACAGGAATACAAACTGGATCGATCTGCACAACGTGCGCATCATCAAGTATGGATCAGTACTGCACCTGGATGCGCACCTCACCGTGCCATGGTACCTGAATGTTCACCAGGCCCATAATGAAATAGACCAGCTCAGTGCACTCATCAAAAAAGAGTTCGGTGAAGCCGTGGAGCTGTTTGTACATACGGATGGATGTCTGGATTTCTCCTGCTACGTCTGCAGTGTAAATGATTGCCATGTTCGTAAACACGCTCAACGGGAAAGAGTGGAATGGACGGTTGAGAATGTCATCTCCAACCGAAAACACGGAAATTTAAATCAAATAGTGAAATAGTACTACTTCACTAAACCTCCGGTTCTTGTTGAGACAAGCAATGAAAACTGCCCAGTCCCCAGATGATATCTGTTGAATCAATACCTACTACTTCGTGATTGGGGAAACATTGCTGAATGATGCTGCAAACCTTATCATCCTTGGCTTGACGGAAGGTTGGGACGATGACATATTTATTGCAGATATAGAAATTACCGTAAGAGGCAGGCAGGCGCTGGTCTTCCCAGATCACAGCGTCCGGCATCGGCAACTCCACAATGTTCAGGGCTTTGCCATTCAACATACGCATCGCCTTTAATTGCCGCAGGTTCTGCTGCAGGATCTCATAGTTCTCGTCTTCCTTATCTTCTTCTATAACGGTGATCACTGTGTCCTCGTTGATAAACCTGACGGTGTCATCGATATGCCCATCGGTATCATCTCCAATGATTCCTTCATCAACCCATAGAACCTGCTGCACGCCATAATAGTCTATCAGGTATTGTTCGATCTGACCCTGGTTGAGATGTGGGTTTCGGTTCTCATTCAGCAAACACTGCTTTGAGGTCATCAGGGTACCTTTTCCATTGAAATCAACGGAGCCTCCTTCCATGATGATCCCAGGATTATACACTGGCAAGCCTAGTTTCTCTGCGATCAGGGTTGGGATCACATCGTCCAGATCAAAAGGCGGGTACTTCCCTCCCCATGCATTGTAGTTCCAGTCCACCACAACCTTTTTCTGTTCCGCAGCGGGATTGATGAGAAAAGCCGGACCATGGTCACGGCACCAGGCATCGTTTGTAGGATGAAAATAGAAACTAACTTTTGAAAGGTCAGCACCTGCAGCAGTGATATGCTCCAAGGCAAATTGCTTCATCGCCTCGTCTCTCACGTTGATGCATACCCGCTCGGAGAAAGAAAGGTATTTGATGAATTCTGAGTACCGCGGGAAAATGGTATGAATCTTCCCTGGCCATGACGCTTCCTTATGCGGCCAGCTCAGCCATGTAGCGGTATGTGGTGCAAATTCTGCGGGAAAATAGTATCCTAAACTTGAAGGCGTTTGCATGATGCTGAAATATGCATGCAAGATAATAACCAACTTTTACAACTTCATTGGTTGTTTCTTCCAATAGGTTAAAGACCGCCACAGCCATTCAAAAGGGCCGAAGCGAAAATATTTCAGCCAGATCGGTGATACAATCAGTTGAAACAGCCAGATCACGGCCACCACATAATAGATCTGGTGAAAGCTTAGTTTCTGGTAGTTGCCCAATCCATAGCCGAAAAAATAAAAGGTGCAGAAAACCGTCTGCATAAAATAATTGGTGAAAGCCATCTGTCCAACCGAACTCAGGGAACGCATCAGCCAATTCAGCCATCCACTCCGGTAGATCAACATCAGAAGGCTTACGTGCCCCAGACAGAGCAACACGCGCCGGATATCATATAACTGGTTTTGCGGCACTGTATAGCTGTCAAAAAATCTTCCGGGGCTCAAGAGCAGGCTTTCAAATCCATAAAAATATATGTAGCCCAGGGGTATCCCAACGCCGTACCCCAACAAAAGCATGAGCCAGTACGTGTTGGTACTGGAAAGATTAGAGAGGAATCCCATTTTGAACAAGGCCATGCCGATGAACATCATGCAAAGAATATCGAAAAGCCCATGATAGGTATAGTTCACTTCACCGCCTGCGCTTCTGGGATACTGAAATTCAAACACATCACCATAGGAACCTCGCATTTTTGCCACATTCTCCTGAAGTTGGAAACTATCTACCTTAAAGTTTTTCTCCATCTCGGGCCATCCTTCCAGTGCAACTTGTTGCTCTTCAGTCAGTTCCTTTTTTTCCTGTTGGGCAGCGAGTGCGGCGGTATAATTTACCCTTAACATGCGCTGTTCATCATTGTCATTCTGGACCTTGTAAAAATTAAGAGCTATACAAAGCAATCCCAATGCCCAGAGCCACTTTGCGGAAAGGTTACGGAAAGGGAAAAGGATCATCCCCATCAGTCCATAAAAGAACAGGATCTCTCCCGTCCATTGAAATACAAACGCATGCAGAAGACCAAAACCCACCAGCCATGCGAGTCTCCTGAAATAGTATTCTGTGACCGTAGCACCCGTTGGCTTTTCCGTTTTATTCAGGATGAATAACAGCATGCCGGCACCGAACAACATGGAAAACAACCCGCGCATGGTGCCTTCGAAAAAAGAAAATATCGTTGCGAGCGTAAGGTAGTCGGCGCTGTTTTTAGGGCTGGTGAACGCCTCGTAGATCATCGCAAACTCGCCGGAAAACGCTGGAATATTCATCAATAGAATACCAAGAATAGCGACGCCACGGATCACGTCTACTGATGCGATCCTTTCTGCTTTATCCACGGGTTTCGGGGAAATGATTTCTGCCTCCATATGTTCGGTATGAGGTTATTGGTTATTCATTACTAGCTAATAGCTATTTTAATTCGTTTCTTTTTCGCCAACGACAGTAGCAACCATTCCACAGGTCCCATGCGGAAGTAGCGCAGCCAAAGGATCGCAAATACCACTTGCACCAGGATCAGTTCCAGCACAATAAAGTACAGCCAGTTCTGGTTGATGCGGGCATAATACCCCATCCCGAATCCATACATCACTATGCCCAAAACAATGCTCTGAAAGATATACAGGGTCAATGCCATCCTGCCAACCTTTACCAATACGTCTCCCAGTCTGGTCATCCATTGTTTCGTTACAAAAAACAGGATGGCGGCAGCATAGGCCAGTGCGCCAAAAATCATTTCGAAGGGCCTGAAAAAATCGATTGGAAGCGGATTTCGTTTGAGATAGGCAGGATAGTCTTTGATCACATCCATCCATCCGTGCATGCGATAGAGAAATAGAAATACCGTACCTGCGGTCAGGATCAGGAAGCTTATAGCATACTGCCAGGCAGAATACTTCCCACTGAAAAAACCATCCTTGAAAAGCGCCATTCCCATTAACAGCGCTGCTGAAAAAAACCAAAAACCAAACTGGTAGAACCACCAGGATTCGCGCTGTTGGGTTGTCTTGAGTTGCGCATCATAAACCTTCAGCCAGCGGCCATCTTGTAATGATTTGATCTGCCCGCTGTCGTTCTTTTTTTCCCACACGTATTTCTTGGAAACACCCTCCCATTTTTCTTTGTACTCCTTCTCTTTTCGCGTAAGAGTATCCGTTTTCTTAAAGCCCGTATTCAGGCTGTCCTTTAGTT